>CAZAZB010000044.1:2301-12601 GCA_964489485.1 uncultured Pseudomonadales bacterium
ATCTTCGAATTTGATATGCATGTGCCCGTGGGGTGCGTCATCTTTTCCAAATACAAACATTGGGCGAACGACAGTCACTCCCGCTGTATCAATAGGTACAAGAATCTGGGACTGTCTCAGATGCTTAGGTGCATCAGGGTTTGTCACTACCATGGTGATCATGATCTTGCACCTGGAATCACCGGCACCCGATGCGTAGTGTTTCTCGCCATTTATCAGCCATTCGTCACCATCGAGAACAGCACTGGTCGCGATATTCGTTGCATCGGACGAAGCAACATGAGGTTCGGTCATTGCAAAAGCAGACCGTATCTTTCCTTCGAGGAGCGGTTCCAGCCACTGCTTTTTCTGTTCCTCAGAACCATAACGCTCCAGAACTTCCATATTGCCGGTATCCGGTGCCGCACAATTGAATATCTCGGATGCGATAGGATTTCGAGCCATCACTTCTGCCAGATGGGCGTACTCCAGGTTGGTTACACCTGCGCCACCCTGACTTTCAGGTAAAAAGAAATTCCAAAGACCGGCTTCACGCGCCTGATCTTTTAACCCATCGAGAATTTCAGTTTGTCGATCGTTGAGCGACCAGCGATCACCAACATCTACCTGCTCATAGTATTCATCAGTAAGGGGGTCAATACGCTCTCGTACAAACTTGTCGATTTTGGCTCGAACAGGTATCAATCGTTCGGGGATATCCAGGTCCATCATGTGCCTTTTTCCTCTTGTTCGGGATTAATATTTTTGAGCTGTCGACCCTAAACTACCGTTTTCGTGTCGATCGTCATAGTACAAGTATCAGACGTTAAATAGACAGCGATATGCAGGTTATTTATGCGAAGTTATCGCGGCGGGTGATTGGCTCAGCCACCGATAAATTTCATCGGTGTAACTTCACCCTGAAATGCCAGCTTCTTGTCTCCAAGCGCATTCATTAAAATACCCTGAAGTCGTGGCAGCACCAGATGCGGTGGCAATTGAAGTAGATCTCCGATGTATTGATTTCGAGTATTGCTCAGACAGCCATACAAGTAGCCATTAGAGGAAAGGCGTAAACGAGTACAGGCGGTACAAAATGGCTCACTTTCATTGGCGATGACGCCAAAAACACCTTTGCCCGGGATGCTGAATCTCACGGCAGTAGAATCATAGGGTGCATCAGTGCGCTCGAATTCGTACTCTGTTCCAATTGTGTCTAGCAGTGATGCCATAGACATAAAATCCGATTGATAGGTACTACTGTGTAGCAAGTGACCCATACGCATCAATTCGATGAAACGTAGCTCAATACCGCGTTCCAATGAGTAACTTAGAAGTGGCAGAATATCAGCAGCATTCTGCGAATTGATGGGTACCATATTGATCTTGAGTTTGATTCCCATGTCGAGCATGGCATCGATCCCGGCAAGTACTGTCTCAAGATCGCCTCCTCGGGCGAGTTGCTTGAATCTCAACGGGTTCAGCGTATCGAGGCTAATGTTAAGGCGTTTTATCCCGGATTCCCGGATAACCCCCTTTTTCTTAAGCAGGAGCTGGCCATTAGTGGTCATGCCAACGTCGTCCAGCGGCAGTGCCATGACGCCAAGCAGAAATTCATCAAATTTAGGCGTAACTAACGGCTCTCCACCGGTAATGCGCAGTTTGTCGATACCGGCGGCCTGCTGTAGGTAGTCAACCGCCTTAAGCAAATCCGTGGCCGTGAGTTCATCCTGAGCAGGCATGAGCCGCTTACCATCGGGCACGCAGTAGGTGCAGGCGTAGTTACAGGCCGCCGTCAGGCTAACCCGTAAATTACGAAATCGTCTCCCTAGTTTATCGACAATCATTGGCTACTTTTTCGCTCAGGATCTAAGTATTAGTTTATTTGCAGTTTTTCTGAACAGCGATTTCGCCCTATCAGACGCGCCACTCGGTAACAAAAATTATCGCATGTATCTGAATAGCATTGATACTAGAACGAAAGAAGGACGAAATACAGGTGGATCATTCAATCGACACGCCTCCCCGTCTCACTGCTACAATAGACTGGAAATCACAACATGTGGCTAAAGAAGGTCTTGCTCGAATTTATCAAAAATCCGATGGTTGCCTGGCTCAACAGCGAACAGGCGCCTCGTCAGTACCCCCTAAGCGACTATGAGCGGATCTGTTACGAGCTTAAACCTTGCGACATTTTACTGGTTGAAGGTCGTTCGCGAGTCAGCAATGTCATTCGCTGGATTACCCAGAGCCCCTGGACCCATGCTGCCCTTTATGTGGGCAGGATTCACGATATAGAAGATCCTGAACTACGAGAAATCGTTGAAAACCACTATACCGGTGATTCCGGAGACCGCCTGGTGATAGAGAGTCTTCTTGGGCGAGGGACTCTGGTGAGAAGCCTGGATGTCTATCAGGAAGAACATTTACGTCTTTGCCGACCTTCTCGTTTATCCCTTAAAGACAGCAAACAGGTTATCCGTTATGCCATCAGTCGCCTCGGACTTGACTATGATGTTAGGCAGATATTTGACCTGATGAGGTTCCTGTTCCCCTGGTTCATCCTGCCACGAAAATGGCGCTCCAGCCTCTTCGAGTCGAATCCGGGAGCCTCAACCAAAACAGTCTGTTCAACCATGATTGCTGAATCATTTGCCTTTGTGCAGTTTCCTATCTTGCCTCTGGTGAAAGAGTCAGATAACGATAGTGTGCAATTGTTTCGCCGTAATCCGAAACTGTGCACACCGAGTGACTTCGATTACTCACCCTATTTTGAAATTATCAAATATCCCTTTGTGGATTTCCGTCATGACTCCGACTACCACCTACTGCCGTGGGAAGGTTCAAGTGAGCTATCTGATGAAGAAACAGAGCTCTATGTTGATGCGGACTCGAATCTCGATCCACAGGTTGTGGAACAATCCATCATGGAGGCGGTTGAACGAAGCCGTGCGGCACCGCTGGAAGGGGAAGTCATCCCTGCCGAAGAATCATCGTCGGACAGCGACGAGGCCATTGATATCTCGACTCCTGAAAAAGACGCTACGGAAAATGAGAAAGACCAAAAGAAGCAATCCGAGCCACCGGATGCCCGTTACATTCCCTGAGACGCACCGCAAAAAAAATCTCTCTAGCCGATGATCGAGCGCAGCGCCTCAACAAAATTGTTAACCCAAAACACCTTGTTGGAGCCTTTAATAAGAATAGTATCGCCAGCTTCAAGAGAGTCCGCCAACTCGCCCAGATCCAACTCTGCAGACGAGTCGTAGTGCCCCCAATGACGGTCGCCAAGAGACTTACCTGCATTGACAAAACCATCGCCAAAAGTGATGACTGCATCCAGTGAACCGCAACATTCCAAAACCGATTGATGCATCGCCTTTCCTTCTTCACCAAGTTCAAGCATTTCGCCCAACAAGGCAATTTTTCGTCCCGATTGCCTTTGCGACAAAGAGTCGATGGCATACTTCATACTGACAGGATTGGCGTTGTAACTATCATCAATGATCGTACGCCCCGACATTAGGATCGTATTTCCCCGGCCGACGGGGGCATCAAGTGACGGGATTGTTTCACACGCCCTTTTCACATCTGCGCCCAGCGCATGAACCACAGCAATACAGGCAAGAGATGTCAATATCCGGTGATCACCGCCCTCCGGAATGAGATAACTGTAATCATTCCCCGCAATTCGCACAGTCACTTTTGCCTCACAACCCTGGTATGACACGCTTCCCCTCACCATCGCCGTTGGCGATGTACCAAAAGTAACAACCTTCTCACAGCGACACCCATCCAAACTAATATCTTCGTGTATGACGAGTGTGCCAGCCTCACTCAGACCATTGGCAATGGAAAGTTTCTCCTTACGGATTCCATCAAGGTTGTCGAAGCTACCCAGATGTGCAGGCAGCACATTCAAGACAAGTGCTACATCAGGATTGACTAATCTCGCCAATGGCTCTATCTCACCGGGATGGTTCATTCCAATCTCGAATATCCCAAAAGCTGAATCTGTCGCCATCCTGGCCAGTGACAGTGGCACACCCCAGTGATTATTCAGGCTTCCGGTAGAGGCATGGGTCCTGGCCTGTTGGCGTAACATTTCTTCCAGCCAGGCACGTGCGGTGGTTTTGCCGCTGCTGCCGGTAATTCCAACGACCTTACCTTCCATCCGCTGCCTGCTAGCTTCGGCAATCAACCAGAGCGCATCAAGGGTGTCGTTAACATGAAGCTGAGGAAGTGATGAATCGATCTTTTTGGAGACTAACAAACCCGCAGCACCTGCTGCCTGGGCCTGGGAAACAAAGTCATGTCCATCGCGAGCATTAACAACGGGTGAACTAAACCTTGGACCGGGATCGCCCGACAGTGCAACGAACAAATCTCCGGTATTGAGTGAGCGTGTATCAATGCTAATGCCGTCAATTGCAGGTCCTTCGACGCCATCTTTGATCCGAGCTTTGACAAGACCTTCAACAGTCTCGGTTAACGGATCAGCCGAACGCGTGTCGGCACCACAAGCAAGCATTAGCTCAGACCAATTCCAAAGACTCATCATCTATTCCTTAGCCATCTTCTCGGCTTCTTCCCGGAGCAAGTATTTCTGTACTTTTCCAGTTGATGTTTTCGTCAGCGGGCCAAAAATAACGGTTCTGGGTACTTTAAATCGGGCGAGTTCACCACGACAATATTCGATCACCTCTTGTTCGCTGAGTCTGGCCTCTGGTTTTAAAGACACGAATGCACAAGGGTGCTCGCCCCATTTTTCATCCGTTTTCGCGACGACCGCGGCCTCTAGAATGTCTGGATGGCGAAACAATACGTCTTCTATTTCCAGGCTGGAAATATTCTCGCCACCGCTGATGATAATGTCCTTTGAGCGGTCCTTGATCTGTACATAACCATCCGGATGGCACACCGCAATATCACCGGAATGAAACCATCCTCCGGCAAAGGCCAAGGCAGTTGTCGTGGGGTTCTTGAGATATCCTTTCATGACGATATTTCCGCGCATCATAATTTCACCCTGGGTTTTGCCATCCCAGGGGACAGGCGCGAGACTCATCGCATCTGCAACCATCATATCCCCTGCCAGAACAGAGGATATGCCCTGTCTGGCCTTTAATGCCGCTTTTTCATCCACACTCAACTGATCCCATTCAGGTTTCCAGGCCGATACCACCATGGGGCCGTAGGTTTCTGTTAGCCCGTAAACCTGGATAACGTCAAAACCAAGCATCTCCATGCCTTTGATAACAGCGGCCGGTGGAGCGGCACCCGCTGTCATTACTTTTACGCCTTTCCTGACATCTGCTTTGAGATTATCCGGCGCGTTCACCAGACTGTTCAGCACCACTGGCGCGCCACAAAAATGCGTCACATGATTGGTTTCAATAGACGCGTAAATGGCGTCCTCTCGAACATGACGCAAACAAATCGTTGTACCGACAGTTGCTGCCAGCGTCCAGGGAAAACACCAGCCATTACAATGGAACATTGGCAGGGTCCACAAGTATCTCGGGTGAAGTCCCATTTCCCAGGTCAAGGCATTATTAGCAGCGTTGAGATAAGCCCCCCGATGGTGATAAACAACGCCCTTGGGATCACCTGTGGTGCCAGAGGTATAGTTCAGAGAAATGGCATTCCACTCATCAGAAGGTAGTGTCCAGGGGAAAAATGACTCCCCTTCCGATATCAGGTCATCGTAAGTCAGAGATCCCAATAACTCACCTTCGTTAAATAGTGGGTCCATTATGTCAATAACAAGGATATCGTGATCGATTAGAGATAGGGCTTCTTTGACGACGCTTGAAAACTCTCTATCTGTCAGCAGCACTTTCGCTTCGGCATGTTCCAAAATAAAAGCGACAACCTTTGCATCAAGACGGGTATTAATGGCATTGAGTACAGCGCCCGTCATGGGAACGGCAAAGTGGACCTCTAACATCTCGGGAATGTTAGGTAGCATCGCAGCGATGGTATCCCCTTTTTTGATACCCCGTTTATGTAAAGCTGATGCAACTCGCATACACCGTTCATAGACCTCGCCCCAACTTCGAGACATTTCGCCGTGTACGACGGCCTCATTGTCGGGGTATATGGTTGCCGCACGGCGGATGAAACTCAATGGGCTCAGGGCTTCGTAGTTTGCTTCATTTTGTGGCAAGTCTTGTTCGTAGATATTCTCTGTTTTCATGAATTCCTGTTTCTCTTCAACTATCTCCAAAGGACTAACATTAGACCTCTGGCATCTGAACTCGTAAAAGTATCATTTTTACTTTCGCGAGGCACTTATCAACCAGGTCCGCGGTTGACTAAAAAGCCACGAATCAATCTATCCCGTGTATGATGAGCGCATTACGATACTGATTTAAACGGACTAGCGAAAATGTTCTCCTTTATTCGAAAATTCTGGCATACGATTACGGCAACCAAGAATGCTGTCGGGAACATCATCTTCCTGATTCTTGTGGCTCTGATTATCACTGGTATTTTTGCCACAGAGACACCTCAAATCGCCTCATCAACAGCATTGGTGATTAACCCAACGGGAATAATCGTCGATCAGAAGCAGGTGGTCGATCCGTTCAGTGAGTTTCTTGCCGGGTATGAAGAAGAATCTGCCGAGACGCTTCAACGGGATATCCTGGAAGCAATAAACACAGCAAGTGAGGACAATAGAATCAAAGCACTGGTGCTGGACTTCCACGCCATGCGCGGTGCATCCATGAGCAAATTGGAAGAAATATCCGCCTCAATTGAACAGTTCAAAGCCACTGGCAAACCGGTTTATGCATTCGCCAGGCGTTACAATCAAGCACAGTACTATGTCGCGGCACATGCAGACAAAATTTATATCGAAAAGCTGGATTTTGGAGGATTCGGCGGTGTATTCCTGACAGGCATTGGTGTTTATCCGACCTATTTCAAAGACGCTCTCGACAAGCTCAAGATTACCTTCCACATATTTAAAGCCGGACTCTACAAGGGCGCTGTGGAACCCTTTATGCGTAACGACATGTCGGACGAAGCAAAGACAGCAAATTCTGGATGGATTGGTGTTCTCTGGGAACACTACCAGAACACGATAGTGAAGCAGCGAGGCATATCCGCAGAAGATTTCCAACAATACACAACGCATTACGACCAGATGCTTGTGGATGATGGTATTGGTCCCGCCCGCCTGGCGGTTGATCAGGGATTAATTGATGCCATTATTTCACGGGAAGAGTGGTTGGAGCAGATGAAAGTGCTCGTGGGCAAATCGAAGTCATCCTATCAACATGTCACGCTCAACAACTATCTTCTCGCCACCAGACCACCCATTGAGACGCTCGACCCCGGTAAAAGAAAAGTTGCTGTGATTACGGCAAGCGGCACTATCTATGATGGAGAACAACCTCCGGGCCAAATTGGAGGTGACTCCATGGCGAAACTCATCCGTGATGCGCGCAAAGATTCCACCATTCAGGCGATTGTGGTTCGAATTGATAGTCCTGGCGGTAGTTCGTCCGCTTCTGAATTGATTAGAAGTGAACTGGCACTGGCTCAAAGTGATGGGATACCCGTTGTTGTCTCGATGAGCGGATATGCAGCCTCTGGTGGTTATTGGATCGCCAGTACAGCCAATAAAATATTTTCTGCTGAAACAACCGTGACCGGTTCTATCGGCGTATTTGCCATTTTTCCTACCTTTGAAGAAAGCCTAGCTGAACTGGGTATTCGCTCAGATGGTGTCGGTACAACTGCGCTGAGTGGTTCATTCAATTCCTTTAAGGAAATTAACCCACAACTAGAGAACATCATGCAGAATTCCGTGTTGCGAACCTACAAGAGATTTATCAGTCTGGTCGCTGAAGGTCGCGAACAGACGGTAGAGGAAATAGACCAGATCGCACAGGGGCGGGTCTGGGCTGGCTCTACGGCGGTGGAGCTTGGCCTCGTAGATGCCATTGGTGATTTGGAGGACGCAATTGATTCCGCTGCAATACTCGCCGACCTCACCGATTATGATGTGGTCTATCTTGAAAAAGAGCTATCCACCAAAGAGAAATTCTTGCAGCAAATGATGTCCTCTAGCCTATCCAGCATCCATAAAGTCACAGGAGGCGTTTCTGACCGCTGGATGACACTCGTCAATGCGCCCGCGATGGTTCCGGTAGAAATCACGCGGCTACTGGAAATGAGCCGCTCCCCAGATACTTATCTTCAGTGCGTCGCCTGTGAAGTTCGCAATTGAATTCGCCAATGAGCTAGCATTCGAACTCTGTGGATGACCCAAGAACAGGGGGAATTCTTGACGCTATTTGATCACCTGCCAGCAACCGGGAATTTGTGACGTACAAGTCTCCATTCCCCTCCAAAAATATATAAAATAAACCACTTGAATGCACCTCGTTTCATCGTGGTATTGTCCCGCTGTTGGGTTATCCCACAAGGATCTAAAAACAACAAAACCGAGGTGATAAATGAGCAAAAAGCTTACTTTGAAATACCTGCTACCAGCAGGTATTTCAATCCTTTCACTCCTTCCTCTTGCGGCTACGACGCAAGCGGCGGAGATGATCAATAAGACGGGTCTACAACCTGTATTGACAAGCCTGGATGGGCAAGACAAGCTGGTGGATATCGGCTCAATCGAAGTCTTTGTCCGACTAACCGAAAAACCCGTCGTTGCCTGGCGCAATGATGCGGTCGGTCTGGGTCGCGGTGAACCAACGGGCGACGAACAGCGCGCCTACGCTTCATCACTGGATAACATGCAGCAAAATGTTAACAGTCAACTCCAGGCGCTTGGTGCAAAAACGCTGTCCAGCTTAAGAGTTGGCGATAATGGGCTACGAATCCGCATTGACTCCAGTCAGCTTGAGAACATCAGAAACATTACCGGCGTCTCTGCCGTCACCAAAGTGACTCAGTACCACACGACACTGGCCAAAAGTGTTGGCTGGATAGGTGCAGATGCTGTGCAAAACGCAGGTAACGACGGCTCAGGTATTGTCATCGCGGTTATCGACACCGGCGCTGACTATACCCATGCAAACCTCGGTGGCTCTGGCGATCCATTTGACTACGCAACCAATGACAAGAGCGTTATCGAACCTGGCACTTTTCCAACAGCCAAGGTTATCGGCGGTTTTGACTTCGCTGGTGCCAATTACGATGCCGGTGACCCATTGTCAGTCGCCGTACCAGATCCTGATCCGCTGGATGGAAATGGTCACGGTAGCCATGTGAGTGGTATTGCGGCTGGTCTCGGTGTATCTGGCAAGATTGGTCCGGGCGTTGCACCTGGCGCATCCATCATGGCACTTAAAGTATTCGGCGACGTAGCGGGTTCCACCAGCCTCGTCTCCGATGCCATTGAATATGCGCTCGATCCCAATGGTGATGGTGATATCAGCGATCACGTTGATGTTATTAACATGAGCCTGGGTTCCGACTACGGATCGCCTGATGATCCCTCTGCCGTATCCGCACACAATGCCGCAAATCTGGGCATCGTTGTGATCGCTTCTGCTGGCAACGCTGGTGATATTCCCTATATTACGGGTTCACCGGCTGTGGGTTCCAATGTGGTTTCTGTCGCATCATCTCTATCTGGTGGCAATACCACGGGTATCGATGTGAATGGTACAAGCTATGAAGCGATTGAAGGCGCAGGACCCGTGCTTGTATCTGACGGTGTTGTTGTCGGTGACCTTGCGCAGCCATCCGATCCAGCCAATGTATTTGGATGTGGTTCCATTGCGGACGACCTATCTGGCACTATCGCATTAATTTCACGCGGAGCCTGTTCCTTTAACGCCAAATATCTTAATGCACAGGATGCTGGCGCAGTTGGTATTGTGGTCTACAATGATGGTGCATCACCTAGTCGCGTCGCACCGATTACAATGGGCGGATTGAGCGGAGCTATTGCGATTCCCGGCATGATGGTCTCCTCGCTTGATGGCGATCAGTTAGTGGCTGCGCTCGGTGGTGGTCCACAGGTCGCGACGCTGGATGACTCGATTTCTGTACCTACTATCTTCGGGGATACGATTTCCAGCTTTAGCTCACGAGGTCCAGGTCATGGCGGCTCGCAATTCAAACCCGATGTGACTGCACCCGGCTCAGCAATCGTTTCTACTTTGGTGGGATCTGGTACTGAATCGCTGACCATTGGTGGTACTTCAATGGCTGCACCTCATGTTGCTGGATTAAGCGCGTTACTGCTTGCCGCCAACCCAGGTGTTAAACCTGCTGGCATCAAGGCATTGATCCAGAACGCCGCTGTTCAGGCTGTTCCAGATGGCACGATTGGTCCTATCCATCC
>CAZAZB010000044.1:12701-16121 GCA_964489485.1 uncultured Pseudomonadales bacterium
ATATCGAACTCACGATGGACCCAACTGTCGGTCCTTTCGATGATGCATTTCAGTCACAGACAGAAGTTGACGGCTGGTGTGTGTTAAGTGATGGTACTGATGAACTTCGAGTCGGTTACATGGTTGTTCTTGATCCTGCTTCTGATATGGAAGCCGAGTACGATGACGGCGTGCTAACCATTGAAAACGAAGAAGGCAACGTCGGTTGGGCAGAAGGTTTCACCCTCTCTGCAGAAGACGGTTTGCTATTGGACGATCAGTTCAATGCTTTCAAGGCTATCGGCTACCGTTCCAACTCTTTTGCTGCACTGGGCGATCTCATCGAGATTGGCATCTCAAGTGAGCGAACCTGGGAAACATTCGCTACAGCAGAAATTGATATTTTTGTTGATGTTGATGGTGATGGAATTGATGATGCTATTCTGGTCGTCGCTGATTTCTTCGGTGATGGAATACCCGTTACAGCGATTTTTCCCCAGGGTTCTGCGTTGTTTAACGCAGGCGTTGACTACAATGACGGTGCAGCCATTCTGACCTTCTTTAGCAAAACGGATGCACCACTAGGCTTCCTCGGATTCCTGCCACCCGGCGACACTGACTTTGACTATACAGCAGTGTTCTTCGATATTCGCTCAGGTGAGTTCGACGTTCAGGTGGGTTCAATGGATCTGGCGGCTGAAATCATCCCTGAGGCCAGTACTTTTGGTCTGGCAGCAGAAACCAGTGTTGATCTGCAGGTCTCTGGAACAGGTGATATGTTGTGGCTATTCCAGAACAATCAAGCCAAGAAAGGGAAAACCGGAAAGCAATCTGAAATCGTACGAATCGGAGACGATGACGATGATGACAACGACGATGATGATGATGATGACGATGTTGATGACGCAGTTGTAACGCTCTAACTGTTGTTCATCAACTCCACCGGGTTTTTGGTGGAGTAATAACTAAAGGCCGATCTAAATAAGATCGGCCTTTTTTATTGTGCCCACTATTGAGTTTCAATCGCGGGGCATGGCTTTACTTTTGATCTGCTCGTACGATATTCAAAGATCTGGTCGCGATAGACCAGTTTTATTAAATGCCCTCTCACGCTCTTTGTGATCGGCATCACGCTTGCTGTCGCACAGCCAAAATTTGAATCAGGCCAGACCATTGGCTCTGATTCAACAACCTTTATCGATTCTACCGTCGCACCGAGTCTTGTCGCCAGGTCATTAATAGCCATTTGTTCGAGATTGTCCAGAATCACACCATCCAGCTTTAATGGAATTCGAGAAAGCTTGCAGACGAGTGCCCGGCCATTTCCTGTGTGTACACGGAACTGGGATTGCTGATGCTTGAGCAATACCAGATGCCCCGGGACGATTGATTGCGTATAGGCAATACCGGGTTTGGGACAACCAAGGGCAGAATTCGGCCAGTTAAATTTTGATTGATGAATCAGGCTAATCTCTGATGGAGGCACATTGAGTTCTTTGCTCAATACCTCGATGGCCAGGGTAAGGACCTGATCCTCATTAGATGGGTCATTATCTCGACTAGCAAATGCAAAGGAAGATACCCCCACAATAGCCATTATTAACAACATTAATTTCAAGTCACTATTCCTCTTTCCAATAATTTAAAAACTTTCAACGTGTATTTTATGTAAGGATGTAAACGACATGTCAGTTCAGAAGGGTTAATCCCGGTTGTCCTCTGGCGATTGATATCATCAAGGGATCAACTGCAAAATATTATGTGCAAGCAATCTTATCGGGACTCTTGAGTGAGTGATTCCAAGGGACCAAAATGCTAGCCCGGGTATATTTTCGATTGCCGTATCTGATCAGCTATTTTTTCCGCCATCATAATAACAGGTGCGTTGGTGTTGCCGCCAATAAGCGTTGGCATAAGAGACGCGTCAACCACACGCAAGCCTTCCACGCCATGAACCTGTCCTTGCACATTTGTCACGGCCATCACATCCGAGCCCATCTTACAGGTGCCGACAGGATGATAAAGCGTCTCACCCGATTCACGAATCCATTGATCTATTTCATCGTCATTATTAGTATCGACTTCCGGCCCGGGCTTCAGTTGTTTCCCGCGGTATTCATCAAAAACAGGTTGCATGAATATTCGCCGTGTTTCCCTGAAGCCATTCCTTAAATCGACCAGATCCTGTTCAACGGAGAGATAATTCGGGAAGATCTTCGGCGCATCCTGCGGGTCTGCACTGTTTAGAGTGAGATGCCCCCTGCTCTCCGGTCGGCATCCATAAACGATGCATGAAAATCCGTGAGAAGGGTTGATACCTTCTCGACCATGACTGTCTTTCATCGCCGCGGATACATAATGCAATTGCATATCAGGAATACTTTTATCAGGGTGGGACTTAATGAAAGCACCACCGGCTGTCGGTGGATACGAAGCATCACCTGAGCCCATGAGCAAATACTGCATGCCCGCGAGAATCGTCCGCCACCAGACAGCCGAACGATGTAGCGTCACCGGTTGAGTAGATTCAAATTGGCTTACAACACCCAGATGATCTTGTAGATTTTTGCCCACGCCTGGGAGACTGTGCACCATTTCTATCCCATGAGGTGTGATGTCATCAGCATCACCGATACCGCTTCTCATCAATATTTGTGGCGAGTTAAGTGAACCGGCCGAGAGGATGACATCGCGATTCGCATACACTTTCAATCTCTCGCCATTCTGCAGATATTCGACTCCAATCGCTTTCTTACCATCAAACAAAACTCTATCTACTGATACGTTCTCTCTGGTCGTTAAATTGTCTCTGTCCAGTACGGGGTGTAAATAAGCGTCCGCGGCACTACACCGTTTAGATCCATTGATTGTATGCTCGTAACGAGAAAAGCCTTCCTGATGCAGTCCATTGAAATCGTTAGTCAGGGGGAAGCCCGCCTGTGCGCCAGCCTCAATAAATTTGTCCAATAGAATATCGTCCTTACGATCAGACTTCTTGATCATCAGGGGGCCTTCTTGACCGTGGTATTCAGGGTCCCCTCCCCCCGAGAAATTTTCTGCCTTTTTAAAGTATGGAAGGACACTTTCATAAGACCAGCCTGTATTGCCCAGTTGTCCCCAGTGGTCATAGTCCCAGGCATTCCCGCGAATATAGACCATGGCGTTTATCGACGAAGACCCGCCCCAACCGCGACCACGAGGCCAATACATCTGGCGGTCTTTCAGATTGGGTTCAGATTCAGTTTCGAAGGCATAATTATGATCATTTTTCGTCGGTACGAGCTCTGAAAACCCTGCTGGCATGTGGATTAACATATTTTTATCACGTCCACCTGCTTCGAGCAGCAAAACTGTCTTGTCGCGGTCCTGACTCAACCGATTCGCCAATACGCATCCAGCACTGCCTGCTCCGACGATAATGTAGTCAACCTTATTTTCCAT
>CAZAZB010000045.1:0-9990 GCA_964489485.1 uncultured Pseudomonadales bacterium
AACGAAGATTTCGCTGGCACTGGTGTCGGTATCCCTGATAAGTATGGCGCTACTTGGTGCCTTCGCATTCAAGACATCCTCGGAATTATTACAGGAAATTTCAGTCCGCCAGCTTGATGCCCTTGCCGAGAGCAAGAAGCGCGATCTTAATAAGGTGTATAAAAGTTGGCAAGACCAGATTCGCCTGGTTCGCAGTCGCCCCGCCTTGAAAGAAAGCCTAAAAGAATACCTGGTCTCAGGTGATGAAGAAGCGCTACGGTCCTTGACGCGATTCGTTGAAGATGTCACATCTGCAGTTGATGAAGTAGACCGGATCATGGTGTTTGATCTAGACGGAAAGGAAGTTACCTCATTTGGACGTGTTTCGATAGATTTGAAGCACACTGTTCCAGTTGAAGATGTCCATTATGTCGGTTCCTTTCCTAACAAACCCGACGGGCTGCGCATTGTTCTGACCACTGCCGTCACACTCAATAATCAGATAATTGGCGGGATGGAATTTACGGTCGATGCTGAGGATCTGTTTAACGTCACAGGCGACTATACGGGTCTTGGCGAGACCGGTGAGACCATGGTCGTTAAATGGAAGGATGAGAACTCAATTCTCGTCCTGAATCCGCTTCGCCACGACAAGCCAGGCGAATTTCGTGAGCAATCGTCAACCAGCATGACGGAAATTGCCCGGGTTGCTGCCTCCGGTGAGGAAAAAATCTTCAAAGAAGAAGTTCTGGACTACAGAGGTGTCAAGGTCTGGGCAGCTTCACGTTTTCTGGAACCACTTGGCTGGGGGCTAATTGTCAAAGTTGATGCCAGGGAAGAGGGCAGACGTGCTGACGTGTTACGGGATACACTCTTTGATATAGCAGTTGCGTTGTCTGCTTTTGCGATCATAGGTGGGACACTTCTCGGTTTTCATCTGGCAAAACCGATACATGAGCTCGCGCTGGTTGTTGAAAAAATGCGCCATGGCGAGGAAGGCGTAAGAGCGAACACTGTGGGTGACGACGAAATCGCTTATCTCGGTGAATCCCTGAATGAGTTGATGGACCATTTGAAATCTGAAGCGAAAGATAACAGCTCAGATGCTTGAGTTCCTCGATTTTCTAAAACTGTTTGGTGGCTTCGTGTACCTGCTCATGGGCGGTGAACTGCTGGTTAGAGGTGCTCTCGGCCTCGCCAGAGAAAGCAAGATTCCACCCGTTGTTGTTGGCATGACGGTTGTTGCCATGGGGACTTCCGCGCCAGAACTGCTGGTCTCTACCTTTTCTGCTCTATCAGGTTATCCTGGCATTGCCATTGGTAATGTTGTTGGTAGCAATATCGCCAATGTCCTACTGGTGTTGGGCGTGCCGGTGTTAATTTACCCCATAGCCACCAACCAGGCAGGTTTGTCCAAACAGACCGGGTTGATGGTTGCTGTATCTCTGCTGCTTATTGTGTTGTGTTTACTGGAGCCCATTACTTTTTGGGAAGGCGTGTTACTCGTCACGATCCTGGTTTGTTTTTTAATCATGACCACTCGCGGTGTAGATGTAATGCCTGGTCTTGACGATGCGGAAGAAGAAATGGACAAGCCACTTGGGTTGCCGACCTACCCAAGCACCATAACCTTGCTCATTGTTCTTGGTGCGGTTGCATTGCCATTGGGTGCGAATCTGGTTGTTGAAGGAGGCGTTGGATTGGCGACCAGTTGGGGTGTGCCTGAAGCGGTCATCGGACTCAGTTTGATAGCCATCGGCACATCGTTGCCAGAGCTTAGTACCACAGTGATAGCTGCCTTGCATAAGAGCTCTGATGTGGCCATTGGCAATGTCATTGGCAGTAATCTATTCAATATTCTGGCGATCCTTGGGTTCACGGCAATGTTGACGGATATACCGGTTGATGCACAGTTTCTAAGATTTGATCTCTGGGTGATGTTTGGTGTGACGATAATGCTCTGGCTCTATGTGCTCACAAAGCAGAGCATCGGCAGGGTTTCTGGTGTCATCTTCCTTATTGGATACGTTAGCTATCTCAATGCCATCTATTAACTAACGAATAGAGACTGCTGGACACATGAGCACGCCTGAACATCGTTTCACCCGTACCGCTGCTATCTCTATTGTCGTTGCCAATATGATCGGAACCGGTGTGTTCACGAGTCTGGGTTTTCAGCTTGTAGACATTAAATCTGTATTTGTTCTGATGATGCTGTGGTTGGTAGGTGGTATTGCGGCCCTCTGCGGCGCATTAACCTACGCCGAGCTAGGTGCCAACTTGCCAAGGTCGGGTGGCGAGTACAATTTCTTGACCCGAATTTATCATCCGGCAGCTGGCTTTATCTCTGGCTGGATCGCCGTCACGGTGGGTTTTGCCGCACCCATTGCACTTGCGGCGATGACTTTTGGTGCTTATCTCTCTGCGTCCGTGGATGGTGTGTCGGCAGAGATCTCTGCCTGTTTGCTGGTTATTTCACTAACGATTATGCATTGTTTCTCCCGTAAGGCGAGTGGTAGTGCCCAGGTGTTGTTAACCGTTGTTAAGTTGGTGTTGATTCTGGTGTTCTGTTTACTGGTGTCGTTGGTGGTCGACCCTGCTCAACCCATCTCGATTCTCCCCGTTGCAGAAGATGTTGATCTGATGTTCGGGGGAGCCTTTGCCGTCTCACTTATCTATGTCAACTATGCCTATACGGGATGGAATGCTGCCACCTATATTACCAATGAGGTCGATGATCCCCAACGAACACTGCCACTCGTGCTTTTTTTTGGTACCGCAATTGTGCTGGTGATCTATCTGATGCTGAATTTTATTTTCCTGTATTCAGCGCCCATGGAGGCAATGGAAGGCAAGATCGAGATAGGTGTCATTGTTGCTGAACATGCCTTCGGTAAAACCGGCGGTATGGTGATGGGTATTATGCTCGCCATGCTATTGGTCTCAACGGTCAGTGCGATGATCATCGCCGGTCCGAGAGTGCTGCAGGTGATTGGCGAGGATTTTTCTGTTTTTCGATTTCTGTCAAAGCAGAATAGGAGCGGTGTACCGGCAACGGCAATCATCTGCCTTGGCGTTCTCTCCATCGTTTTTATCCTAACCTCGACCTTTGAATCGATATTGGTATTTTCGGGTTTTATCCTCGGTGTGAATACACTCTTTGCGGTTTTTGGTGTTTTCGTTATCCGTTGGCGTAAGCTAAATCTAGAGGGTGCTTACCGAACCTTTGGTTATCCTGTGACGCCTATCATTTATCTGTCAGTGACACTGTGGACCTTGGTGTATATTCTGCTGAATCGCCCTCAGGAGGGCTGGGCTGGTATCGGTATGATATTAACTGGATTGATCCTGTACCTTGTTTCAAGAAAACTTGACTCCAGTAGGACAGATGCATGACAGATCTCAGGATCTTAGTGAAATTCGATCCCGTTAAACTCGCCGGTGTTACGCCATTCAGTGATGTACTTAAAATAAGCCGTGGCACCTGCGGGGTAGCCGAGATTCAATCTGGCAGAAGGTGACGGAGGCTGACCTTCGTTATTGTAGTGGCCCGGTGTGCAGTCTGGTGAACCTATCATCATGCCGCCCCCCGTCGTGAGCAACTCTATCCATTGATCTTCAGCTTGCTTGCTCACCTCAACGGTTCTGGCGCCAGAGTCCAGTGCATGTTTAATCATCATTGCGATGGTTCGACCCGATTCGAGTATATTGTGAGGAATATTCGATATCAGGTTGGCGCCCTGGGTCGGTTGAACAAAGAATGCATTGGGGAAGTTGTGGACATTGATGCCATGTTTGCTACGCATCCCCTCTGACCAATAGTCAGTTAGGGTAAGTCCATCGCGGCCGACGGTGTGAAAACCTGTTCTTCGTAGTAATGAGGTGCCTACTTCAAAGCCTGAGGCATAGATGATGCAATCCACATCGTACTCAATACCAGCAACGACAACACCTTTCTCGGTAATGCGTTCAACGCCCTTGCCATCAGTATCGATCAGCCGGGTTGAGGGTTCATTGAAAGCCTGAAGGTATTCATCATGGAAGCATGGCCGTTTACATAGCTGACGGTACCAGGCTTTGAGGTTGAGCGCCGTTTCTTTGTCCTTAACGATTGTATCGATTCGATTTCGGATTTCTTCCATTTTCTCAAAATCAGAATCTTCATAGGCGGCAAGCATCTTTAAAGGATTCTTTCGATCTTCTTCGGGCAGTTCATTTATTCTTGATCGGATGCGTCGGGACAGATCAGTCCATCCATCCTGCACGAGATCTTCCTTTGCTTCGCCACCCGTTTGATTGAGTGTAAAGTTTTCTAACCAGCGTTGTTGCCAGCCTGGAGTAGCCATATCTTTAAACCAATCAGGGTCAGTTTTTTTGTTGTCTCGAACATCGACCGAGGAGGGAGTTCGTTGACAGACATAAAGTGCCTCACATGCTTCTGACAGCGCCGGAATACATTGAACAGAGGTGGCGCCGGTGCCAATTATCGCTACTCGTTTGCCTTTCAATTTATCAAGCGGCGCACCCTCCGGGTCGCCACCCGTGTAATCATAATCCCAACGGCTTGTATGAAATGAATGACCTTTGAAGGATTCGATTCCGGGTACACCCGGTAATTTGGGTATGTGTAATGGTCCAGTACCCATAGCGACAAACTGTGCTGTGAAATCATCTCCGCGATTGGTCTGGATAGACCATCTTGAGTGCGCTTCATCCCATTCCAGATGTGTCACCTGAGTGTGGAACAATGCTTTGTCGTATAATTTGTACTGATGGCCAATCCGCTGACAGTGCGCAAGAATTTCCGGGGCATGGGCGTATTTTTCCGACGGCATGTGCCCTGTTTCTTCAAGCAATGGCATATAAATAAATGACGCCGTATCGCACATGGCACCGGGATATCGGTTCCAGTACCAGGTGCCACCAAAATCTCCGCCCTTGTCCAGTATCCGAACATCCGTAATTCCCTGTTCAACCAACCGGGCACCAGTGACCAGTCCCGCAAACCCGCCTCCGATAAAGGCAACCGTCACATGGTCTTTCTTCGGTTCCCGTTCCGTGATCGCCACATAAGGATCATCAAGGTAATGAGAGAGTTGGTCTTTTAACTCGATGTACTGGTCGTTCCCATCCGAACGTAATCTTTTGCCGCGTTCCGCCATGTACTTGCGTTTTAATTCGTCTTTGCGTTGCGTCGAAATGGTCATCTAGTGTCTACCTAAACCGGTGATATCAAAGGTGCTGCCTGGATAGTTGCACCGGTAAAATAAGGAGTCAATGGTTCGAACCCACATGAATGATCTGGGTGTGGGTTTCTTAATGTCGCTCAAAGAACAGGTGACTGGGCTAACATTATGTACAATCGTTCAGAGTGAAGCCAACATCGATGACCCAAGGGGTACTGAAATGACAAAACCAACAGATATTTCGTTGATTGATAGCCTTGACGCGCTGCAAGCAATCAACGGGAAGGTACATGCAAGCACGCAGGCGAAAATTCTTAATAAACTTGAGACGCACACCAAGAATTTTATAACCCGGTCTCCGTTTCTGGTTTTGTCTACCAGTTCCGAGGGCAATTCCGATGCGTCGCCTCGTGGCGATAATCCTGGTTTTGTTAAAGTGCTGGACGATACCAGGCTGTTGATTCCGGAGCGACCTGGTAATCGTCTTGCCGATTCTTTAACCAATATTCTGACTAGCCCAGGCGTCGGCCTGATCTTTATGATCCCCGGCATGAATGAGACCTTACGCATCAATGGCAAGGCATATATCACAGACGAAACTAAATACCTGAACATGATGATTCACACGGCTGAAAATGGTAAATCGGCACGCCCGCCAAAACTGGCGATTCTTGTCAGTATTGAACAGGTTTACTTTCATTGCGCCAAGGCGTTTATTCGATCCCGGCTCTGGGATTCGAGCCTTCATATGGACAGGGCAGACATGCCGTCTCTGGGAAAAATGTTACTGGATCAGATCAAGGGTGAAGGCGTCACCCGCAAAGATGTCGAAATGATTGATGCCAGTCTTGAGCAGGATGCTAAAGATAATCTATACCATTAATTAGAGGTTCCCTAGCAGTGAATTGAATGTATCTACACTGTGACCCTGTATTAGAGCCCCATTCGATCCAGCCATAGCTGATTCAGTTGCCAGATTGGTTTCTCGAAACGACTCAACCGGCCCTGCACAGTAGCGCTGGCTTGTAGTCCTTGCCAGACTCCTTCATTGGCTTCGATGTCCTCATGATGAATCATATTGACAGCGGCGCCCAATGCAGCAATCGTGTCATCGTCTAACGCGGCGATCATTTCCGGGAAACCCAGGGCATGTATCTTCAATCCCATTTCACTATTGGACTTTGGAGTAAGTTGATACCAGAAGGCACCAGAGGAGGATGCAGCGAATAGCAAGGTAGGGAAAACACAGGCAGCGAACAGTTCGGCTTTTTGAATGTCGTCGAGCTTTGGGAAAACACAATTTTCATTTTCGTCATGAAGCCCCGGCATTCTTAGCATTACCCAGGGTTCACCATCATTGTCCTCTGCGAATGAATCCTTAGCCGGATACACCGGCTGGAAGGTATTTTTATGGATACCGATGTGGTGGTATGCCTCGACAAAATTTTCAGTGAGCACTTTCCAATTGTAATTGCTTGGGAAATCAAGGGTATGGAATACTTCGAGTTTTCCAAATTCATATTGCTCAATCAATGCTGAAAATTTCGCCAGCGTCGGTGCCAGTGGTCGTGCGTTTTCGTCCTGACTGACAAAGATAAATCCTTGCCACACTTCTAGCTGGAATCGAGGTAGTTGGCAGTCTTTTGTATCAAAGTCATCGACATCTTCCATCATGGGTGCACTGCGAAGGCTGCCATCGAGTTCGTACATCCAGTTGTGATAGGGGCAGGTAAATCTTGTCGCATTGCCTTCACCGGCGATTATCGGCATCGATCTGTGTAAGCAGATTCGGGAAATTGCATGTAGCTCCCCCGTTCGATCCCGTGTTATGACAATGGGCTGCCCGGGCAGATCAAAGGAAAGGTAGTCACCCGGATTGGCTACCTGTTCCTGTCGTGCGACACAGATCCAGTCTTTTTTAAAGATAGCATCGACTTCCGCATCATAAACATCAGGGGACGTATAGGCTTCCGATGGTAGCGTCCAGCAACTTTCCAGTGGTTGCCGAACTTTGTTCACAGCCTTTGAACTAATCAGGGGTATTTGTTTTGATGGCATGAGCTTGTTCCTTCTGCGAGGTGATCACTATTATCAAGGCTTGATCTGGATTTGAATTTTCTCGTCAGCGAAATCTATGGTGTCTCCCGAAATAATTTTTTTCCGCTTCTGAGTTTCAACTATGCCGTTAACACGCACTTCCCCATTTGAGATGGCAAGTTTGGCTTCACCACCACTTGCCACCAGCCCTTCAAACTTCAGGATCTTGTATAACGCCACAGGTTCCTTATTTATGTCGACATTTCTCATTGCACTACCCTAGAAGAACCACCTTAATAAGAACTACCTTAATAAGAACTACCTTAATAAGAACTACCGTAAAAGCGAACTCCGTCTCCAACTTGAATAAGTTGGTTCAGGTCACCATTGCGACCATTTAGAATAGTTTCAGATCAGCACCTCGATTGCAATGAGCGTGAAATCAGCTACTCTCAGTTGAATCGATTCTATTGGAGATGCACATTGAAAGTGGACGCCGGACTTTCCTCTGATCTGAGGTCTATCGCCTCTCAGGTAACCAGACTTGAGAACATGGGCTACGACGGTGTAAAACTTGCCGAGCTAAATCACGATCCCTTTCTACCACTCACGTTGGCAGCGGAGCACAGTAGCGAAATTGAACTGGTCACCTCAGTTGCCGTGGCATTTGCCCGTAACCCCATGAGCATGGCGACTGTCGCTCACGATCTGAATGCCTTTTCAAAAGGGCGCTTCGTTTTAGGATTGGGTTCCCAGGTCAGGCCACATATCGAACGCCGGTTCAGTATGCCCTGGCATAAAGCAGCCAGACAGATGAGGGAGTTCATTGAAGCCATGCACGCTATTTTCGACTGCTGGTACGAAGGTGACCGCCTGGAGTTCGTCGGTGAATATTACCAACATACTTTGATGCCTGGCACATTCACGCCGGAAAACCTTGAGATCGGGCGCCCCAGGATCCACTTGTCAGCAACTGGACCGCTTATGACTAAAGTCGCCGCAGAAATTGCAGATGGAATGATCATGCATCCATTTTCTTCTGAAAAGTACATCCGCGAAGTCACATTACCGGCCATCGAAGCGGGGCTGGCAAAGAGCGAGAGAAAACTGGTTGATTTTGAACTGGATTATGCGCCGATAATTGCCACTGGCATTGATGAGGAATCCATGGCCCATTCGATAGAACTCGCAAGAGACCGGATCGCTTTCTATGGGTCAACCGAGGCGTACCGCCCTGTGCTTGAAATACATGGATGGGGTGAATTACAGGTGGAACTCAGCATGCTGAATAAAAGGCGAGAACAGAAGGAAATGTCTAACCTGATCAGCGATGAGGTCTTGAATACCATTGCCATTGTAGGCTCACCGATTGAAGTGGTGACGGCAATGAAAGCGCGCCTGGGCGACGTCATCGGTAGGACAGGTTTTCATGTGCCATCTCTGCCAGATGAGCAGCAGAAAGAGTTGATCTGTAAGTTAAAAGCCTGACCAGTCTCTGGACAGCACAAGTTTTGACTAACTCAAGCGCTATGCCCGAAGGATAACTGGCAATTCTGAATAGCCTTTTACAAAGTTTGAATGAACAGTCACTGGCTTACCGACAACTTCAACCTTATGGAATCTTGTAAGAATCTCTTCCCAGAGAATACGCAGCTGCATTTCTGCGAGCCGGTTACCCATACAGCGATGAATGCCGAAGCCAAATGCCAGATGCTGACGCGCCTTTTTTCGATCAACCAGGAATTGATCGGCGTTCTCAATCGAATCACTGTCACGATTTCCAGAGGCATACCACATCAAAACCTTATCACCTTCTTTGACAGATTTGCCGCCCAGTTCAAGATCTTTCGTCGCAGTTCTGCGCATATAGGCGAGTGGCGTCTGGCAGCGTATAATTTCAGGGACCATATTTGGAATCAGACCCGGATTATCACGTAGCTTCTGATATTCGTCAGGGTTCTCATTGAGAAATCGAACGCCGCCTGTGATTGAATTCCTTGTGGTGTCATTCCCGCCAACAATCAATAATATCAAATTGCCCAGGTATTCCATGGGCTGCATATTTCTCGTTGATTCACCGTGAGCCAGCATGGAAATCAGGTCTCCTCTGGGTGGTTCGTTGACACGTTCATTCCAAAGCCGCGTGAAATACTCAAGGCATTCAATGAGTTCTGCCTGGCGGTCTTCCTCAGAAGCCATGATGCCAGAATCATCATTAGCTGTTGCAATATCGCTCCACCAGGTAAGTTTGCTGCGATCCTCAAAGGGAAAATCAAACAGGGTCGCCAGCATCTGAGTGGTTAGCTCAATGGACACCCGGTCTACCCAGTTAAATTCTTCATTCAGTGGAAGCGAATCAAGAATGGTCTGTACGCGGCCTCGAATAGTGCTTTCCATCTTTGCAAGATTCGTTGGTGCCACGACACCGCTGACTTCTTTTCGCTGGTTATCATGCTTCGGTGGATCCATGGCGATAAACATTGGCAGTGTAAAATCAGGATCAACATCGTCCACGACAATCGTCCCATCCGAGGAAAATCTTTCCGGGTCTGTATCTACAGCCATGATGTCTGTGTACTTCATGACATTCCAGATCCGACCCTGTTCCTCATGGTCCTGAAAATAGACCGGATCCTCTTTTCGTAACCTTTCAAAAAGTCGGACATGATAGTCATCTTTGAACAGGTCATTTTGCATCAGATCAATATCATTCAATGGAATGGAATATGGATCCGGTCTGTCATTATTTTGTATCGTGGCTTCGCTCATGGTTGGCTCTGGGTTCATG
>CAZAZB010000045.1:10090-15863 GCA_964489485.1 uncultured Pseudomonadales bacterium
TCATGGTTGGCTCTGGGTTCATGCTTGGCTCTGGGTTCATTGTCAAAAAGGTCGGCAGTTCACAGGATTGTTATCTCATTGCACCATCTTTACTCTTTTCTAAAAAATACGCAATTCTGCGAAAATGATAGATTTTCCCTTTAACCCGGTTCCTGCGACCTGCGATACAGGATTTTTAAACTAAGCAGACTAAGGAAAGCGTGTTATGTTCGCTTTTAAAGGTATTCATCACGTCGCATTATTTGTATCTTTACTGGCTGCAGCAAAGGACTTCTATTTTAGAAAGTGGCGGCACCTGGCATCATTCGCCAATAGCAGCCGGGGAGGGGTATATGATGACCTATGGATGGCACCCGTTCGGCAATGTCATCGAAAATCGGCAACTCAAGGACGGGTTGCCATACAGTTTTGATTAACTTTAATATGTCAAATAGGATTGTAGACACGGCCCGCATGGCAGGAACTATTAAGAGGTAAACATGAGCCATTTCGATCAATTCAATACCAAAGAAATCAACGAGAAAGATAAAGCGCACTTTCTGCACCCCTGGCAGATATTTGATTCTTTCAAAGAGGAAGGAGCGCTTGCCATCGCGAAAGGTGACGGTTGCTATATTTTTGATACCGACGGCAAGAGGTACTTTGATGCGGTCGGTGGATTGTGGTGTAACAATATTGGCATGGGGCGAAAAGAAATGGCAGACGCCATTGCCGAGCAAGCACTGAAAATGTCCTATGCAAGTCCGTTCGTTGATATGAGCAATGTGCCCGCGGTTGAATTGGCGACGAAACTGGCTTCACTGGCGCCTGGGGACCTTAACCATGTGTTCTTTAGCTGCGGCGGCTCAACCGCCATTGATACTGCATTTCGGCTAATCCACTATTATCACAACTGCCGGGGAAACCCGGAGAAGCAACATGTTATCTCCCGGATGAATTCCTATCATGGCTCCACGTATGCGGCGATGTCTATTGGTGGCAAACCCGCAGATCATCCACCGGAGTTCAATTTTCTTACCGATACAGTGCACCACATCTCCTATCCGAATTATTACCGGGCAAGTGACGCAGGCATGTCTGAGTCGGCATTTGTAGACGAACTCCTACAGGAATTTGAAGATCTGATCATTGAACTCGGTGGCACCGACAAGGTGGCTGCCTATTTCGCGGAACCTGTTATGGGAGCAGGCGGTGTGATCGTCGCACCCGACGGATATAACAAACGCATGTGGGAGATCTGCCGGAAATATGACATCTTGTATGTTTCTGATGAGGTTGTGACGGCATTCGGCCGACTGGGACACTGGTTTTCATCTGAATCAGAGTTCGGCATACAACCTGACATCATTTGTTGTGCCAAGGGCCTGACTTCAGGTTATCAACCTCTGGGTGCAACCCTGTTTAGTGACGCTATCTGGGATGAGATCAGCGAGGAAGGGAAGGGGCGCTGCTTCACACATGGTTTTACTTACTCGGGTCACCCGGTTGCCTGTGCCGCAGCACTGAAAAATATTGAAATCATGGAACGTGAAAAACTGTTCGATAATGTCAATGATGTAGGACCTTACTTTGAGCAACAACTTAAGACACTTGAAGACCTGCCCATCGTCGGGCAGGTACGCGGCATCAAGTTTATGATGTGTGTCGAAAATGTTCTGAACAAGGAAACCAAAGCGCTTTTTCCGGAAGATATCGATATTGGAAAGCGAATTTCACGCCATGCAGAGGCGCGTGGTTTGATTGTCCGCCCCGTGGGTCACCTGAATGTCATGTCTCCGCCGTTGACGATGACAAAAGAGAATGTGGACTTTGTCGTGAAGACTTTGCGCGAGAGTATTGAAGCGACGATGGAAGAGCTGCAGATCTACTTTAGTTCGCGGTAAGCAACATTGTGTGCAACAGGACATTGCAACCAGCCTCGCAATCTTCTTTGCTGGCATGCTCAATCTCGTTGTGGCTGATGCCACCTTCGCAGGGGATGAAAATCATGGAGGTAGGAATGACCTGCGCCATGTAACTGGCATCATGCCCGGCACCTGTTATCATTTTCCTGTTTGTATAACCGAGTTGATCAGTTGCCGCCTGAACCGCAGCAACACAACCGGGGTCAAAGGCCATGGCGGAATACTTCCAATAGCCATCGACCTCGATTTCGCAATGTATTTTCTTGTCCTGGGTGCAGGAATCTACAAAGGAATGGAGCTCCTTTTCCATGGAGTTCAGTACTTCGTTGTCGGGATGCCTTAGGTCGACGGAGAAAATGATTCTGCCAGGAATTGTATTAGGTGACCCTGGAAAACAATCGAAAACACCGACTGTTCCACATCCTGCCGGTGCATGGTCCAGAGCGATCCCGCGAACTGCGAGCGCAATTTCAGCTGCAACCATCAGGGCATCTTTGCGTAGTGGCATGGGTGTTGTGCCTGCATGAGATTCACGGCCAGTCACCGTAATGGTGTACCAGCGGATGCCCTGCTGGTGCGTCACCACGCCAATCGTCTCACACTCATTTTCGAGGATGGGTCCTTGTTCAATATGTGCTTCGAAATAGGCTTTAGCTTCTGGTGGCTGGACAGGCTTTGCGCCCTTGTATCCTATACGCTCTAACTCATCTTCGAAGCGTCGTCCTTGAGAGTCGATACAATCATAGATGTCATCAAGCTCAAACGCCCCTGCAAGAACACCGGAGCCAACCATGGCAGGTTGGAAACGGGAGCCTTCTTCATTCGTCCATACAACGAGTTGGATGGGGTGGTTTGTTTCAACACTGGCATCGTTAAGGGTACGAATGACTTCCAGACCGGCAAGAACGCCAAATACACCGTCAAACTTTCCTCCCGTTGGTTGTGTGTCGAGATGGCTGCCGGTCATGACGGGCAGGCTATTTTGTGATCCAGCACGGGTGGCAAAAATATTGCCCATGCCATCAACCTCAATGCTACAACCTGCGTCTTCGCACCAGTTAACAAACAGGTCCCTGCCTTCCTTATCCAGGTCAGTCAGGGTGAGGCGGGCACAACCCCCTTTTTCGGTTGCGCCAATCTTTGCCATCTCCATGATAGAAGCCCAGAGTCTTTCCGCATTGACACGAATTTCAGTATCCATGACAGAGTTCTACTGCTTTCTACTTTTTGGGATCTCGACAAAATTACCGGGCCGCTTCTCGGCATTCGCCGTCATCGCTTCCTGGACTTCTTCGAGTTTTAAGTGGGTCGCGTTCCATATCGCAATATAGTCCAGACCATCCTGCGTACTGTGGTCTCTGGCATAGGTGATCATCTTCTTGCAGCCATAGACGGCCAGGGGCGCTTTGCTCGCGATATCTGCCGCGATTGTCATGACACTTTCCAGCATGGTTTCCTGGTCGGCAAAAACCTGATTGATCAGCCCCATTGATTTTGCTTCTGTGGCACTGACTCGCCTGCCGGTATAGGCCATTTCTCTGACATAGCCCTCGGGGATGAGCTTCACCAGTCTTGGGAAAGTACCGACGTCCGCGGTCATGCCAATGTTGGTTTCGAATATCGTGAGAAAAGCATCTTCGGTGGCATAACGAATATCACAGGCAGTCACGAGATCAACGCCGCCACCGATACAACCACCCTGAATGGCAGCCAGTACTGGAATGCGGCAGTTTTCAATGCACGTAAAGGATTCCTGCATGTGGAGTACATTGTCATAAAAAGCAGTGCCCGCCTGTAGCTGACGGGTACGCTGATCGGACTCACCCACGGGATCAGAGACACCAGCGAATGAACTCACATCAAGACCAGAGGAGAAGTGCGGACCGGTAGATGAAATGACAATGACACGGGCTTTTGAGCCGTAGTCTATGTCCTTAATGATTTCTGGCAGTTCCCGCCAAAAGGCGGGGTTCATGCTATTGCGTTTGTCCGGGCGATTTAGAACAATGTGCGCAATCTGCTTTTCGATGTGAAGGGTAAAGCACTCGTAAGCCATAGAATACTCCTAGGTCTTTGGTTCTAGTCAATAGCCAAGCACTCTACCCGCTCTTCTAAAAAAATGACACTCTCCGGTAATGCTCAGGCAAGTCTTTTAATTACCAGCGCAACCTCATACCGCCATAGGCCACCAGGCCAGGAGATGAGAAACCAAAGACTTCCTCGTAGTTCTCATCGAATGCGTTCTCGAGCTGCATAGATAATTCGAAATTGTCACTGATACGGTAGCTACCGGTAAGATTGACCAAAGTATAAGAGCCCAGTTTGACGCGTTCCTGAAAAGGCGGAAAGGGCGGGAAAAAATCATCTTCTTGCACTCCGGTGTAGATCACTTGTAGATTAACGTTAGCCTTGCCCCACTGAGCATTGCCGCCAAGAGAACCGGAATGTTTGGGCCTTCTAACTTCGCGTATGGCGCCGCCGGCAGGGTTCTCCTGCGTGGCATCAAGGTAAGTGTAGCTGGCATTCATTGAAAAGTGTGTATTAACCCTATAGTCGAAGGCCAGCTCGAGACCCTTACGATTTGATTCGCCGTCGATATTCGCCGCAGTAAATGAGCCGGAGGCAGGATCAAAGACAAAGCCGTTGATCTCATTGTCGAGATTGGCATCAAACCAGGTTGCGGTGATAAACATTCTGTTGTCCACAAGAGATTGTCTGACACCAACTTCCCAACTCAAAGATTCTTCTGGTTTAAGATTTGGATTGCCAATAAAGGTATCGAAGAATCCAAAACGTTCGGTGAAGGTCGGATTTTTGACACTTTCGCCAATGGAAGCAAAGAAATTTGTTGTATCGTTGGGTAAATGCCATGCGGCAGTTGTGCGCCAGGTTGTGGCGTTGTCGAATGCCGAATTGTTATCATTTCTTGCGCTCAGGGAGAGATTTATCGATTCTCCATCGTAACGATATTCCAGCGCAATACTCTTCGTATCTGCATCCAGGTTCTTGTTCGGATCTCCGAAAAAAGAAGCGGTGCCTCGTTGCTCATAGCTCTCTTTCTCATACTCAATCACACCAGTAATAATGCTGCTACCCAGTTCCAGATTTCCCTGGTACTGCAATCTGTCTTTAGTGCCGCGGGTAATGTCCTTGACTGGTGATCCAGTGCGATTGGTATTCTCTGTATCTGTCCGGGAGTAGGCAAGCAGATGGCTTAGCTTGTCCTGATCATAAATTAAAGACAGGCCTGTATAGGTCTGCTTGCTATCGGTTGTATAGTCGGCGTCGGTGGGTAGACCTGTTGTAAAAAAGTCAATGGCGTCAAATTCTGTTGTGCTGTCTGTTTTTCTCGCGACATAGTTCAACCTGATATTGTCTTTGACTTCATATCGACCAGAGAGGTTGTAAGTGACATTTTTGTAACCGTCGTCTTCGTTTCCTTGCCTGGAAATATTTGAGCCATCTGTGTCGAGAAAATCAATGGATACAGTGGTCTGGCTTCTGTCTGACCCATGTTGAATACCAAACCCGGTTTTGACAGTGTTTAAAGTACCGCCTTCCAGGTACCCGGAAAATTGTGTGTCTTCCAGGTCTTGCGGTGATGTGATGATATTAATGACACCGGATAGGGCATCACTTCCCCAGAGAGAACTTTGCGGTCCTCGTACGATCTCTACTCGTTCGATCTGGCGGGTGAGTAGATGGGTGAAATTAAATTCGCTGCCCTGGGCTATGTCGTTGGCTTCTACGCCATCTATTAGTACAAGCACCTGATTGGCTTCAGCGCCCCTTATTCGCACTTGTGTCACTGCGCCTAAAGATCCTTGTTGGTTGACTGAAATTCCCGGGATACTTCGGAGTAGTTCGCC
>CAZAZB010000046.1:0-5352 GCA_964489485.1 uncultured Pseudomonadales bacterium
GCAACAACAATTGAAATACATCCGTATCATCAATCGCTTCGATCATGCCGAAATGCCCAACGCCATCGGCAAATTTTTCCTGATGGAGGTCATCAACCTGGGCCGTTATTCGACCGACAATCACATCTCCCTTCTTTACAAGCCATGCCTTCCACTTCGCATGTTCGAAAAACGGGTTCTTGTCTGTCAGTCGATGCATCTGTTCAAACCACAAAGGTACCACCCAGTTTGGGTCACCCTGATAGACCTTCCTGGGAAAGGCGATAAACGCTTTGAGCTGCCTTCGCCCGGAGACTTCCTCAACGACTAGACTAGAGGTGCCAGGACTGGAATTGGGGTGTGACATGAAGCTCTCAATCAGATAGAAACAGATGCCAATGGTAATACACCTTCTTGGCTCTCGTCCAAGGGTTCGGCGCTTACCCAGGGACAAATAGCTCTACTTAATGATGCCTCGCCGATAGAGAGTGTAAGTGAAGTGCCAGATAAAAATTAAGGGATAACGTCGCACACGATCGGGGATTTCCACAATCTGCCCGGAATGACGAGAAATCTTCCATGCAACATAGTCCAGACCCCCATCGAAAGTGAACAGTCCTTTCAAGAGTCTACCGATGGAGAGTACCTTGCCCTGCATCCGTCTTAGCCACCAGGCCAATCTGGCTCGAGACCGGTAGATCTCTGGAATCTGTGCCGAAAAGTGTGCCTCGCCGCCTTCACCTTGAACAACTACCGAGCAGGCGAGCTTACTCTGGTTCGCGTGAGTGACGCTCACATAGTGCTCAAGACTATAACCGACAAGCTCTTCGGCGCGATTGGTTGATTCACTGCGCAACTCAGCCGCATAGCTAAGCTGCAGACCTTGCTGCCAGAGTTCTGAGACCTTACCCTTCGCAGGTAACATGGGAAGAACCCGTTCAAGAAAGACTCTGACTGCGTCCCCGAACCAACCATTAATCTTCATTGAAATGTATTCATTACGGCACCATATCTGCTCAACCGGCTGAACAAAACGCCCCCACAAATAGGGATGAAACCACTCGCCTGTCAGCCCTTTACGAAGGTCACCGATAGACAGCACATTATACTTCACGCGTACCTCTTGTCCCTCAACGAGAAATTCCCGATAAAACACATCTGGAGGCAACAACCAGTTAAGAACCGCCCTCGCGCGCGAAGGATAGAAGGCCATGTAGGAATCGACAATCAGGTAAAGATCGACAACACCCTCAAACGGATCGTCAGATCGTAATCGGGAGCCATAGTACAATACTGTATTGATGGAAGAACCGTGGATCTCCTGAAGTTCCTCAACCAGCTTACCCAGCGCTGATGCATGAGTTGACTTGATATTGACTGACCAGGCATCTGTCATTAGGCCACTACCTGCAAAAATACCAATCTACCGCCATCAGTGATGCGAACTTCGCCACGATCACGGTTTGCCGGAATAATTTCACCATCCAGCGTGAAAGAGCCATCAAAAAGAAGGCGGGATTCACTGACATTCTCACTTTGGTAGTCGTCATCTGCTAACAATTTTTTACCGGGCCTACCTCGCAAAATACCAGGCAGGTTTCTTAGAAAACGTCCTGCCGGAAAACGTATGATTGTCTGGTGAAGAAAATGCTCATTGTCATTGCCCCAGTAAGGGCGCAAATTCAGGAACAGGCGATTCAGGCTGGTCATCAACAGCAACCCAACATCACGTTCACTCCCCTCTTTTATTCCGTTTGCGATATTCATTTGTGTTGGTTTAACAAAGCGCGAATCCTGGGTAACAATGCCATAGATACTACGCACCAGCCCCATCCCAAGACTGGATTCATTTTTAAGCCCTCGGGAGTGAATATTTTCATTGGTGTACTCAATGCCCTGAACAATAGCACCGGCACCGAAAAACATTCCATAATGAGCACGTTCACCCGGGGCGGGCTCAACTCTGAGGATAGAACGCCGTGCCAGACTTGCCTTGCCGGAACGCCGATCGAGCCAGTTCACCAATCGGGACAAGGTTGAAACAACTGTTCCCTTGAAACCGACATCACCCGCAGTCATGTTCGCCGTACCACCTGGCAAGATCACAATCATCGGTAATCTATCGAAAGGACGATCATTCATCAGGTAGGACAAGACCCGCGATACCGTACCGTCACCACCACAGATCGCCAGAATATCGACAGGCATATTTGCAAAACCTTCCAGAGCGATGGGCATCTTGGACTCTTCGTCCTGAATCGCGCCATGAATCTGGGCACAGCCATCGATAATATCGTTGATTTCAGCAAGGTGCATTTTACATCGCCCGCTGGTTGGATTCAGAATCAAGCCCACCAGAGGACGTTGCGGCAGAGCAGCAAAGACTGCCTGATCATCCAGGTCTTCCAGTTGGATAGCGTTGGGCGCGGTATTCATGTAAATAAAACAACTATTGGCGATGAAAGGGTCAGGGTAAGATACCCCATGGTGCTGACCCCTTCTACTTTGAGAGAAAGCATTTTAGGTGAAACGATTGAAAACACCAACTCGCATTCAAGGTCTACCTTTCACTGGCAGCTACACTTCTGGGATGAAACGGGTATCGCACCCTGGTCACAATTGAGTTTAAATAAGCCTCATGCCAATCCCCCATCTTAGAGAACAGTCTATGCGTACTATTATCCGAAATGGTCACATTTTCGACACAGAAAAACTCGAGTTTACCGGTTCCCAGACGATCGTCATCGAGGATAGTCGAATTGTTGAGAACAACGGAAACAATCCCGGAGGTGACCAGGAGATTGACGCAAAAGGGTGTTTCGTTCTACCGGGTTTTATTGACGCCCATGTACATTTTCGCCTGACAACGCTGAATTTCCATAAACTCGCAAACTGGACAGAAGTAGAGTTCGGTATCGTCATGGCGCGTCTAGCTCGTGAAACGATCCAACGAGGATTCACATCAGTACGGGATGCTGGTGGTGAACTCCGGGGCTTAATACGCGCCATTGATTCAGGCGAAATAATAGGACCACGTATTGCCAGAGCCGGGTTAATGATTTCACAAACCGGTGGTCATGCGGATACGCAGGGTGGCGTGCGTGCCGTGCCTGATTGCGCTTGCCAGATGCGCCACTCAGCATTTGGCATTGTTGCAGACGGTGTTGACGCCGTCAGAAAAGCATCCCGCCACTTGCTTCGAGATGGATCGGACTTTCTGAAAATACATGTATCTGGTGGTGTAGCTTCACCTTCTGATCCTCTGGATTGCGTACAGCTTACTGCGAGCGAGGTCTCCGCGGTGGTCGCAGAAGCGACAAACCGACGAACCTATGTGGCGGCCCATGCGTATATGCCGGATGCAATACAAATGGCAGTAGAAAATGGTGTTCATTCAATTGAACATGGCAACCTGATTGATGTGCCGACAGCAGAATTGATGGCTGCTAGTAAGTCCGTCATTGTCCCAACGCTGGTGACTTATCAGGCCATGAACGACATTGGTCCGAAGATGGGCTTTCCTGCAGCTAATCTGGAGAAAAATAAAATAGTACTCGGTGCCGGACTCGAGTCTTTAGAAATTGTCAGTGCGGCAGGTGTCGAAATAGGATTTGGTACAGATCTCATTGGTGAAGCCCAGTCTCTTCAGAACCGTGAATTTGCCATTCGCGCAGAAGTCTTAAGTGCTCGCGATATTCTCCATTCCATGTATGTTGTTAATCCACGCTTGTTACGGCTAGAAGGTCAGATAGGGACACTGGCGTCGGGCGCATTTGGAGACATTGTGATTAGCCGAATCAATCCACTTGATAATATTGTCGGGCTAGCTGAACCGACAAAAAATCTGACCCATGTATTAAAAGGCGGAGAGCTTGTCTGGGAGACGGAGGCATGAGTGCGGAGGGGTAAAGATGGCAGGTTAATATCAATTACTTTTTCTGACTGCTCCCAGTCAATAACCGCTAGTTCGGACTTACTTCTGACTTGTCAAGCCAATGGTTACATTTGGAAATGAGAACTCATTGATACTCGATAACTAGGCGATCAACGGCAAGGGAGTGCTTTCGCTGATCCGGGATTGGGTGATAACTTTTTGCTTAATTTTCGTGGTCGAGGTTAGCGGACTGTAGCGAACTTGAACAACCTCTTTCCCGGCTGCTTTTAAATAGGCTTCCACTGCGAGATTACGTGTATCGGTTCCCCAATCTTCGCCTATAACGAAAATATCAACATCCAATTCCTTACAGGCTGACACATACTCAAGCTCATGATAGGGACGTACACGATCGACACACCGCAAGGCTTTCAGCATTTCTACCCGTTGAATAAGAGGAATGGCGGGTACATTGGGTTTATAAGCATTGACGACTTCATCGGCTGCAACGCCCACAACAAATACATCACCCAGTGTTTTGCAGTATTCCAGTAGCGTAAGGTGACCGACATGTAACAAATCGAAAGTACCTACTGTATATACAAGCATGGGTAATATTTATTCCTCGGGTCAGAGAATCTGCGGTGCTGTATAGTACACCCTTTCCCACAGCTCACAATGCCTAAACAGAAATATAGCTGCGTTACTAATTTGACTGAACACTGACTAATCCAGGGATTTACGAAGATGACCGACCCTTCTGCACCTCAAGAACTGCAGCCCAACTCCATTCTCGCTTATGTCAAGGATCTTCCTAATCTCTGTTCACTCGCCGGATTGGCTTGTACGGTGCTTGCCATCTACTTCTGTATTTTGGGCGTTTACGCTGCCGCAATGATCGGAATGATCTGGGCCGTCGCTTTTGACTGGGCTGATGGGCTCATCGCGCGCAGGATGAAAGGTAGAACCGGTGATGATAGCCGATTTGGCGGGCAGCTTGATGTGCTCATTGACATCGTGAGCTATGGTGTGACCCCTGCCATTCTTCTATTGAGCTACGGGGCGTTTGATCCTGTATTTCTGCCGGGAGCATTTCTAATGCTGGCTGCCGCTGCAATGCGGTTAAGTTATTTTAGTACCTTTGGTCTTGCTGATGGGTCGAAATACACAGGGTTAGCCCTGGACAACAACAGCATTATTCTTGTTTTTATATTTTTGTTTGAAGGTTTTGTTAGCCATGGGATTTTTTCAAGCATTCTGTATGTCAGCAGTCTTGTTCTCGTGGCCTTAAATGTGTCAAAGATCAAAACCCCAAAACTTTCTGGGAACCCGATCAATGTCATTATTTTGGCTGTCTATACTGTTGCAATGACGGTCGTCTATGGCTGGAAACTTCTGCAGTAAAGCATATGGATATGGTGGATCAGGACCACTGATATTTCTGTTAACACAAGTACTAACCATTGCGTCAAGGTGATGAAAAATTAAAAGAACTGGAA
>CAZAZB010000046.1:5452-15747 GCA_964489485.1 uncultured Pseudomonadales bacterium
TTAACACAAGTACTAACCATTGCGTCAAGGTGATGAAAAATTAAAAGAACTGGAATATTTTGAGTAGTGATGGCTTTAACAAGCTGAACCTTCGCTCGGAATTCATCATCATCGCTGGTATGTGTTTAGGCTATGCAGCGCTGATGTTATGCCGGACAACTGTCGGCATAGCAGGACCAGCCATGCTGTTGGATGATGAGTTAAACCTCGATAAAACAGCCTTTGGTGCTATCCTCGGTTGGGGCACTGCAGGCAATCTGTCAGGCAAACTGACCAATGGCATTTTAGCCGATAAGGTGGGTGGTCAGAAGGTCTTTATATTGGCCATCGCGCTCTCTGCTGCTGCCATTTTCATGTTCGGTACTGTGTCGAATAATGGCGCTTTTTTCCTGTTTTACTTTCTCACTATTTTTGCGAAATCTGCGGGATGGCCGTCGATAGCTAACATCATCAAGGTCTGGTTTCTGTATCCAAAACATGGCCGGGTATGGGGTTTTATTGCGACGAGTTCCCGGGCAAGTTCTGTTGTGGCAACACTTGTATTAGGGAGCTTGTTACTCGTGATGCCATGGAGGGGCTTATTTGTGGCGGCAGCAGTTTTTTCGGTAATTATCTTGTTGGTGCTCGCGAAATTTTTGCGAAGCAGACCATCAGACATGACAGAACTCAGCGACGAAGCAGCAGAAACCGTTAATTTGCTGACAGTATGGACACGGAACCACCCATTAAAAGAACTGGAAACAAGGGATGCTTTATCTTACTTCGTTAAGAGCCTTCGTTTTTGGCTGATTTGTTTGAGTGTCACATGCCTGGCTGTGCTATTCGAGTTTCAGGCTTTTATTCCCGTCTATCTGAGTGAAACATTCGAGCTTGCACCGGCACAGGCAGGCATGGCGTCATCCGCTTTCCCTTTGGGTTGCCTGGTCGCTGTCTTTAGCGGAGGTTTTGTTTTTGACAAACTTTCAAAAAAGTCACTCATTTACGCTATTGGAGGCATGTTAGTGTTGGCTTTCTTTTGTCTGCTATTGCTTTGGTCACTTGCGAACATCCAGTTAAATGCACAGTTGGAATTAGCGCTTACGATAGGCACAATTTTCACTTTCGGCTTCACAATTTCACCGGCTTACTACTTGCCGATGAGTGTATTCTCGATAGATTTTGGTGGCAAACATTGTGGTTTATTGATTGGTCTGATTGATGCCGTCGCTTATGCTGGAACGATGGTATTTGATTTTGTCGGCGGTTCAGTCGCTGATCAAGAAGGTGGCTGGCAGCATTTTTTATTGATCCTGGTTGTTACTGCTGTTGGCGCAACCATCAGTATGGTCCTGTTTCTTTATACTGACTATCGTGATTCAGCACGGAAGAGCAGCTTCCCTGGAATAGAAAACAATGCCTAAAGACTCCGCGTATGAAAGGAAAATCATTGAAGACAGTCATCGGTACATCACCACCCTGAATTGCGTGGACCAAATTGTGCTGAACGTTCTGATACTTACCAGACTGGATTAGGGGTGTTTAACGTGGCGTGCTTGCTGGTGCGATGGATAACCGGACATTGGACCGCGCCCGGTGATGTTGTACCCTCTAACTCAGGAGAAACGATTGAAAACACCAACTCATATTCATGATGTACTGATCATTGGCAGTGGTGCTGCGGGCATGACGCTGGCATTACATCTCGGCGAAGAGTACGACATCGCCATGCTCTGCAAAGACGAACCAACAGAAGGGTCCACCTACTATGCCCAGGGAGGTGTAGCGGCAGTACTAGATGAATACGACAGCGTCAACTCACACATTGAGGATACGCTTGTCGCAGGCGCCGGGCTTTGCCACCGGGATGTGGTGCAGTTCACCGTTGAACGTAGTGCCTATGTCATCAATTGGCTGATCGCACTAGGTGTCAACTTCGATACAGAAACACAACCCGATGGCAGCAAGGAATTCCATCTAACAAAAGAAGGTGGCCATAGTCATCGCCGGGTCATTCATGCTGCCGACGCTACCGGGAAAGAGATCGCACAATCGCTCAGCGCAAAGCTGGACACTCACAAAAATGTTGAAATTTTCCAGAAGTATGTTGCCGTCGACCTGATCAAGAAAGACAAGGTCGGCCACAAGGGCAATAACTGTATTGGCGCCTATGCCCTGAATCTGGCAACCGGTCAGGTGGAGCTTTTTCGCGCCCGGTTTGTTGTGTTGGCAACTGGAGGAGCCAGCAAGGTCTACCTTTACACCAGCAATCCAGACACCGCATCGGGCGATGGCATCGCAATGGCATGGAGGGCTGGTTGTAGGGTCGGTAACCTGGAATTTAACCAGTTCCATCCTACCTGCCTGTATCATCCCGATACCAAGTCCTTCCTGATCTCGGAAGCGCTTCGCGGCGAGGGTGCCAAACTGGTGCTGCCCGATGGCACGCCTTTTATGAAGAAGTTTGACTACCGGGAAGAACTCGCCCCCCGTGATATCGTTGCGCGTGCAATCGACCATGAGATGAAGCGCCTGGGGTGCGATTGCGTTTACCTTGATATCAGCCATCAGGATCCTGACTTCGTTAAGTCTCACTTCCCGAATATCTATAGCCGCTGCCTGGAACTGGGCATAGACATCACCCGTTCTCCCATTCCAATCGTCCCTGCGGCCCACTACACATGCGGCGGTATCGTGACCGATATGAATGGCATGACGGACATCCCTAACCTCTATGCGGTAGGCGAATCCAGTTTCACCGGTTTGCATGGTGCAAATCGTATGGCGAGTAATTCCCTTCTCGAGTGCATGGTGTTTGCCACTTCTGCCGCAAAACATATTCAGCAACAAGCCAATGGCGAACATCTGGAAGCGAGCATCCCCGATTGGGACGAAAGTCAGGTGACCAATTCCGATGAAGATGTGATCATCTCCCACAACTGGGAAGAGTTAAGAAGATTCATGTGGGACTATGTTGGTATTGTCCGAACTGACAAACGCCTGCAACGGGCACGACGACGCGTACAACTGTTGAGCCAGGAAGTTACCGAATATTACAGTAATTACAGAATCAGTAACGATCTGCTTGAGCTGCGCAACCTGATTCTGGTCGCCGACCTCATTATTCAAAGCGCTATTCGCAGGAAGGAGAGTCGCGGCCTGCACTACACGCTCGATCACCTGGATCTGCTGGACAAGCCAGTGGATACCATTTTGGTGCCGCCAGCTTACGGTTAGCTGCTGGCCTGCTATGGTTGCTTGTGGTAAGTGCCCCAGAGTAGAAAGATTCGACTGTGGCGAGCCTCCTCCGGGCCAATCGAACCCGACAAGATGGTTAGGGGAAACTTCCGACCTCGGGTGTCCCGAAAATTCAGCACGATCAGAAAACTCAACACGACAATGGGTGATTCGAGTTGAACCTCAATCTGTTCACCTGATTTTAGAGATAACATCCAGCGCTCTCGTACAAAGTCCACGCCAATAACGGAAAGCGGATGATGGAGAAAACCAAACCGGTTGACCCAATAAGTCAATGAGGCGAGAACAGCCAGGCAGAAGGCTAACTTGTAGTGAAGATCCAGTTGAGTCAGGAATATTCCGGCCAGGGCGACCAAATGGACTATCGAGATAACAACACAATGAATAAGGGATGGGCGAAGAGCCAGGGACAGCCTGTCTTTGCGCAACAGACCATTCACCTAGGGCCGGACCCGGTCCAGTATCATCTGAACCAGATTAGCCAATGCAGGATCATCGGGGCGACTCTTGTTGCTGAACCACATCAGCAAATCCGGGTCGTCCTGTTCCAGCAGGGTCACAAAATTTCGCTGGATAGGTTCCGGCAAGTCTCTGAACACCTCATCGAAAAATGGCAGCAGGAGCAAATCCAGTTCCAGCATTCCCCGGCGAGAACGCCATCTCAATCTATTAACTTCCATCTCTGAAAACACACTATTTCCTATTTGGTATTGGAGACCTAATAATGTCCTAACCTACTGACTTGAGAGAAAACTATATCCCTGGTCTTGCCAGCGGATGTAAGATAAGACCACCCTGCTACAAGCAATCACCAGAATCGATCACAAAAACGACTGCCCAGACATGAATGCTGTAAAACTCACACAATTTGGCTTCTTATCCATTCGCGGAAAAGACGCAGTTTCCTTCCTGCAAGGTTACACAACCTGCGACCTCGACCTGTTAGCCGACAAAACACCCATGCTCGGTGCCATCTGCAATATCAAAGGCCGGATGCTGACCAACTTTCGGGTTTGCCAACTCGATGATGGTCTACTGCTAAGACTCGACCGGGATCTGGTGGACAAGACAATCGCTTTCCTTGCCAAGTATATCGTTTTTTCCAAGGCAGAAATGGCAGACATGTCTGAAAGTTATGCCTGTTATGGACTGATGGGTGATCGTGAAGAAGTCTTGTCTGCATTAGATGACAAGCTGGTAGACCAGGAACATGGTTATCTTATTCAAATTTCAGACACACGATTTGAGTTGTGGATTCAATCGGATCTTGAGAAAGAGATCGTCCTGCCTGATTCCGGCGACATGAACCTCTGGCAAACTGCAGAAATCAACGACGGCATTGCCTGGGTTAATGCATCCAATAGCGAAGAATACATCCCACAGATGTTCAATCTACACCAGCTTGGTGGCATTGATTTTGAAAAGGGCTGCTACTTAGGCCAGGAGATCATCGCCCGGCTGGAATTTCGTGGCCAGCTAAAGCGAAAACTACACCGCGGCACTCTTCGAAATAGCGTAAAGATTGGGGACATCCTTGGCAACGGTAAACCGCTGGGCACTGTTGTTAATGTCGCAACGGGTAAAACGGTGTCTGCGCTGGCTGTCCTGCAAAATGCTGGTGAAGACCCACTTACTGTCATGCCTGAAGATGGTGAATCGGTGACATTTGTACCAGTGGCCTGATTCCCAAGGACTATCGCAGTTCACCGTAGTGCAACCATCATCATAGAAACTAGTAGCGATGTATCACGCTGATTAGCTTTTATTGTCGTCTGAATCCAAACATGGTTTTCTGCCCATCGACGTAAGTTCCACAGCGACTATTCATCACAGCCATTCACCACGACAAGCGGACCAGGCAAACACTTCAGGCAAACACTCTATGAATAACACCCACACGACAGGAATAGAACACTTTGACGCCGTGGTTATCGGCAGTGGTTTCTCCGGTATTCTCTGTACCAGCTATCTGAAGGAGGCAGGCATCGACAATGTCTGCATTTTTGAGATGAGCCCTTCCGTGGGTGGTGTATGGAGTAAAAATGGTGTTGGCGCCTATCCCGGCGCAGCCTGCGATGTACCCGCTTATACTTATCTACCCTTTCTTGATAGAACGGGTTTCATACCTTCTCGCAAATACGTCAGCCAATCAGAGATTGCGGGCTACGCCGAACTATTGGTTGACCATATCGGCATCAGAGATAACATTCGTCTTTCCAGAAAAGTCGTCAGGCTCACTTGTGTTAGCGATGGTAACAGCGAAAAAGTCTGGCAGATAACGACTGTTGATCCAATCACCAATGAGCCCACAGAGACAGTCACATGCCAGCATGTCGTGACGGCCAATGGTCCTCTATCGAGCCCGCGAATGCCGGAGATATCCGGCATGGACACCTTCCAAGGGGAAAGTTTTCACACAGCACAATGGGATAAAACGGCTTCGCTTAAAGGGAAAAAGGTCGGTGTCGTCGGTACCGGTGCATCAGCAGCACAGGTCATTGCAGAGATTGCAGACGAAGTTGAGGCCCTCACCGTTTTCCAACGGACACCCACCTGGTGCCTACCGCGGGACGACGAACCCACACCACAGGATCTTATCGACAATTTTAAAGCCGGTGGCTATGGCGAATCACTTCGTCATATTGACTGGAAAGGTGAAAGTGTCTCCACCGAGGGCGCTGTTCCTTTTGAGGCACTCCATGACGAAGAACAAAATGAAGCCATCTGTGAACAACTCAGAGAGCGCATCAGGATCCAGGTAGAAGACCCGGAACTTATCAAGCTGCTCACCCCGAACTATCCATTTTTCTGCAAACGTGCATTGTTTATTGATGACTACTACACCACATTTAATAAACCCAATGTGACCCTGGTTGATGATCCTGGCGGTGTCGTCAGCGTTAACAAGACCGGCCTTGAAATCGCTCGCGGCGAAACATTCGATCTGGATGTCATCATCTATGCCACCGGTTTCGACAGTAATTTCATTCCCTTTCTGATTGAAGGGCGCAATGGCATAACCCTCGCTGACAAGTTCGGCGCCAATGAATCCAACAACTTTCAAATGACGCGACCCCATTCACTCTGGGGCATCCATGTGGAAGACATGCCGAACTTCTACATGATGATCGGCCCGCAAAGTTTAAACCCTGTGACCAATGTCACCCTCTTGTGTGAGGAGCAATCGAAGTACATCGCCAATCTGGTCGCCAGAATGAAATCTGAAAACAAGCAGACAGTAGAGCCAACAAAGCAGGCTGTCGATAACTGGACAAATCTGTGCGAACACAGTTCTGAAGGCAAGGTATGGCTCCGCTGCAATAACTGGTATATGAAAACCACCAAGAGTGATGCCGCCGCCGGGCGTGAACGCTCATCGGGTATGTGGATGGCGTCCTATGCGGATTATCTGAAGCATCTGCTGGGCAGTGAGGGTGGGGAGCCGGATGAGTTGTTGTCGTTTGGTTAAGAAATATAGATCCCCATTTTGAAAATAACACCTACAATTGCCAAACCCTAGGTCGTGATGACAGCACGCAAACACACGACTATCGTGCGGTATAATCTCACTTCATTTTAAGACATGTATGATAGAAAGAATATTGAGTCTAAGGCAAAGTGAAACTTCATTTAGGTCAACCAAGGGAATACGAATGAGGGAATTAGCTTTTGATGAGATAGAATCGGTGAATGGTGGCTTTCTGGCTAATGTTGGAATGGGGATGGCCGGAATGACCGGAGGTGTCGGCCTCTATGCGCTCGGTGGTGGCATTTCAGGCCAACTTAGTGGTTCCGGAATAGCTAACGCCGCAGTATCTGGCTTCATTTTTGGTTTTTCCGGTTTTAACCCTGCTGCTGCTATCGCCGGAGCAGCTGTCGGCGGAGCGGTTCAAGGAGCGCTAGACAAAGAGGATAGCTAGCTCTTGTTCGTTAGATAATATCGAGATGCTGGTTGTCTGGACAACCTAAATATTGGCCGGTAGCCCTTCATATACCTAACATATTTCTTGAGTTAAGCTTTTCGTCTATACGCATCGCTTTATAAACTGGGACTCACTAAACAGTCGTTTTATAACAATGAACGCGAGGGATGACATGAATCCAAATACGATCAAAACCGTTGCTATACTCTCTGCTTCAACACTTATTGTTCTCTTTCTCAGCCTCGTATTCAGATTTTTTGACATTGACGATTCAGCACTGAAAATGGCCTTAGCCAGCCTTTTCTCTGCGGGCACCGGTATTGATTTCCATGCACGACTTCAGAAAAAGTATGGCGCAAGCAATCACACTGCTTAGCTTAGAAGGGTATCTAGAACTCGGATTCGACCCAGATCAACCTCCTGATTCGAGTTAAGCGACCAGCAGCTACCCAAAACAAGATCAATAAAACCAGCCGCAGCAACATCCCGCTTTTCAGCATCCATCACTTCGGATAGTGTCCCTATTCTGACCTCATAGACCTCGGCTATCTGTTCGGCACTCGCCTCTTTCAACGTTGCCGCACCTGCTATCTCATCCTCAATAAAGTTGTGCAGATAACGCCCGCACTCCATCACCCGAGGACCGAGAATGCCCTTCGGGTCAATGGCACACCAGGCGCCGGATGCATCGCGGAGGATATTTTCATGATGGAGGTCACCATGCAACATGTAACTATCCGGGTGCTTCTTAAGCAATGTCGAAAATGTCGACTCAGCCACAGTAATGAAACCGAGGAATTCACGGGCGGAATCATCATCGCTCGTCTCTGGATGTTTCTGTCGAAATTCTTCAAAGGCCCCTTTCACCCAGTCACTATATCGCGGTAAGCCTTTGACGGATTCCATTGGAATGGGAAGGTCCCTGAACAAGGGTATAGGCAATCGGGAACGACCGAGATCCTGCGAGTAGTCTCGTAGCGGGGTCCCCGGTATCAGCCGCTCCATCAGGAACGAGCCTGTTTTGTCATCCCAATCGATAATCCGGACGACATTTCGTTTCACAGAAGAAAGATAACCCGAGCCATGACGGGCATATTCCCGCAGCGCTATAATCTCTGTTACCTGCTCCGGATTAGGGTGGCCAATTTTTAGAACACGCAGTTTTCCCAGGGCATCTTCAGCAAAAATAACCATATTGGTTACCCATCCCGCCTGTGCTATGCCGGTTAACGTGAGCTGCCAGCGATCAACACATTCGGCAAGAAGGCTGGGATAGTTATCCACCCAGACCTGGCCGGTCTCACTGAACTGCTTAACAATCGCGTCGGCCTTTTTTTGCGGTAGCTCAAATCCCGCGGGAACTGTCATGCTGGTTTAGGCGGAGTTTCTAAGAAGACTTTCTAAGCGCTTTTTCTAAGTAAATCTATGCGATTCGGAATTTCAAATACAAATCCCTCATCTGATTCATGCTGGAGGAATCTTCGCTTAACTTCTGCTTTTGTTTCATCATCCAGATGGTGGTCCGAATGGGTGACGCTTAAGATGCCCGCTTCGTACTGCTCATAAGATTTCAACTTGATGACATTCTTGAAGAAAAACTCCTCTTCAAGTTCCAGTACACCACCCGAAACAGCTCGCTCCACCGCGGCAAAAGCATTTTGACGTACTTCTTGCTCATCATGGAACAACCGCATAATTTCATTGAAGGGGCCAGCAAATACAGGTTCGGAAATATAGGCGCGACCACCTGGTTTCAAGACACGACGAATTTCACTCATCGCTTTATCCATGCTTTCACCGGGCACATGGTGAAGCGACTTGAACATCATCACAATATCAAAGCTATTGTCTGGTTCCGGGATCAATTGCGCACCATAAGACTTAAAATTGACCTTGGGGAGGTCAGTGATCTCAAGATTCTTCTTGTGCTGAATCGGATCAATCTCCACCGCTGTGATACTGGCAACATCCGTGCGTTCAGCAATGGCCCGGGTTTTCTCCGCCCCGCCACAACCCAGTTCAAGAATAGAGGCACCATCTACCTGGAGCAGGCGGTTAATCACCTTCATCTCGCTGGTGATGGTTTGTTCATTTGGGCCTATCAGGCTCATCGTCTGGCTTCCGGTATCAGATGGTGTCATATTGCGTCCCGCGTTCGTATGGTCGTCATTTAATCTTTTATCATCGCCGGTAAAACCTCCTGGCCAGCGACAAGTCCGACCCGATACTACTCAACCCAGAACAAAAAGGATAGACAGTGTGAATAACTCAGCCTTTTCAACCCTCAGGCTAAATGCTGCACTGGTTGAGAACCTCGCAACCCTGGGCTATGAGAAAATGACGCCCATCCAACAGGAAAGTCTACCGGCCATCCTTGATGGCAAAGATGTCATCGGCCAGGCGAAAACCGGCTCAGGCAAAACCGCAGCATTTGGACTTGGTCTACTGAACAAGTTACAGGTTGATCAGTATCATGTTCAGTCTCTTATCCTGTGCCCCACGCGTGAGCTGGCCGATCAGGTCAGCAAGGAAATTCGCAGGCTGGCGAGGGGCATTCACAATATCAAAGTACTCACCCTGTGCGGGGGCACACCTATCGGCCCGCAGATCAATTCTCTCGAACATGGCGCCCATATTATCGTGGGCACACCCGGGCGTATTGAAGATCACCTTAGAAAGGGCAAGCTGGATCTCGCCGCGCTCACCATGTTGATTCTGGATGAAGCAGACAGGATGCTGGATATGGGTTTTCAGGATGCACTTGATGCGATCATCAAGCAGACACCCGACAGCCGACAAACTCTGATGTTCAGCGCCACCTATCCGGAACAGATAAAGTCAATCGCAAAACGAATAATGGTCGACCCGGTGACGGTAGAAGTCGAGGCTACCCACACTGAAGAAAATATCCAACAGCGCTTCTATTCTGTTGAGGAAGGCACCACTCGAATGACGGCCCTTCGGTTACTACTGCTTCAATTTCGTCATGAATCCACCCTGGTCTTCTGTAACACCAGAAAAGAAGCCCGGGATGTCGCCAATCAACTCAGGCAAATGGGCTTCAGTGCGCTTGCCTTACATGGGGATCTGGACCAGAAAGATCGGGATCAGACACTGATCCAGTTCGCCAACAAGAGT
>CAZAZB010000047.1:0-4771 GCA_964489485.1 uncultured Pseudomonadales bacterium
CCAACATCAGCACATGACGATTGAGGCAACAGCGAAAGCCGAGGAAGACTGGATAGCCCATGTCAACGACGTAGCAGACGGTTCGATGTTGACAGCGCCAAGTTGCAATTCGTGGTACCTCGGCGCCAACATACCAGGTAAACCGCGTATCTTTATGCCCTATGTTGGTGGTGTTGGTGTTTACCGACAAAAATGCGATGACATCGCCAGCAACGACTATGAAGGTTTTGAACTCACTGGCTAATACCCACCGGAACTGAATGTTAGGGGACTTAACCCATCTGCTTGTTGATTTTCTCAAGAAGTTTTTGGATGTCTTCTCTTCGTCCCTTGTCAGCCAAGGCCCGGTTAGGCCTGGGTTTCGCGGCGAGCGCATGGGTCAAGGTCTCTTTTGCCCTCTGGTATTCTTTTTCCTCGAATAGAAAAGCACCATAAAAATAGTTTGAATCAATGCCGTTCGGGTTGATGACCAGTGCCTTTTCAAGAAGAGGTCGCGCCTTTTTATTACTGCCAAATGCCAGAGGCCAACCAGGTACCTGGTAGTAGAGTGCGCCAAGGCTGGTATAGGCCGAACCGGACATCGCCATGTCGTCCAGTTTCATTGCCTTTTCCAGGGATACCTTAGCGTCTTTTACAAGGCCGAGTGCGCCGAGGCCGCCCGTTTTTCCTGCATAGGTGCTCTGGATAATGCCTAGCCAGATATAGAACTCCGGGTCATTCTGGTTTTGTACCACAGCAGATTTTGCATCTTCTATCAGGGAAGTGAATGCCAAATCCAGATCGTCTTGCGCAGTTTCATAGTTGGCAATTGCCCATCTGTGTTGAAGGTCCTGGACAGTGATATCTGCAAAAACTGTTGTGCTGATGAACAGGATTGCCAGGAAAGTGACGAGTGGTTTCATAATGCGGCTCCGACGATGTGATTTTATGTAAGCGGTTCACCTACGAAGTCATGAACCGTTTGATGATTGGTAGCTGTTTGGCGAGCGCGGAATCCACGATGCCCGGTAGCAACCCGTTAAGCGTCGATTGTAGTCTTTCAGGCCAGCCTAATTGGTGACGGCTTCTTTCCTGGCTGATAGACCTGACGACGGCTGTGGCAACTGCCTCTGGGGAATCCATGAATACACCAAGTTTCTGGTTCAACGCTTCAACAGCTTCTGAATTCATCCTGGTAGAAGTGGCTCTGGGTGATACATAGATAACTTTTACCCGCGTGTCGGCCAGTTCCCTTTTTAATGCATCAGAAAACCCCTTGATGGCATGTTTTGAAGCGCAGTAGGTGACATATCCCGGGAATCCGATGGAGCCAAAAGTTGAACCGATATTGACGATTGATGCTTGATCTAATGATTTAAAATGAGTGATCAGAGATTGTGTCAAAGACATGGTCCCGATGACATTGAGATTCATGGTCTTGTCGATGTCTGCCTGCTCGAAAGGCGAGAAATTGTTAACCCCGGCATTGTTGATCAGGCAATTTACATGGAGCGCGATACACTCATTTGCGATACGCTTTCGATCCTCTTCTTTTGATAGATCCCCTATCAGTATGCCGATGCAAGCCTCTCCAAGTCGGCCATTGAGTTCCATCAGTTTTGTGAGCGATCGCCCCTGAATCACCAGGCTAGCGCCCGCGTCTTTCAATGTGATGGCGAGTGCCGAACCGATGCCACCTGTTGCACCTGTTAGCAGAATAATTTTCTGGGTAAAACACATCAGGCGGCCTCTTGCTGTTTAAGTGAAGCGGCTGCCGCGGGGATAGAACGATAGACATCACCATAAAGCCGATAGACCATGTTAGCGACGTGAATGATTGCTTCTTTATCTTTTGGGTCGCTTATCTTGTTCATCGTTCTCTCAAAGAAATGAATATGATCCTGATCAAGTTCACCATGGGTTACAAGATAAGTGAGTGCCATGTCAGAAAGATTAAGCTCGTCTTTCACTATTTCGGAAACCACAGGTGCGAGGCTGGAACTGGTACCTTCGAGCACCAGAACCATGCCGAATATACCGACCGGGTTCTTACGGGCAATGTAGTCATATAGAAAAGAAATCATTATTTCAGAGGAAAATGGGGCAGTCCCGTATTCGTATTCCAGCCGATCGAATCCGCAGGCTTCAATATCGTTGAGTATCCATTGTTCATGCCCGATTTCTTCCAATATATAGTCGGAGATTACCTTTCTAAGCCATTCCTGGTTGTTCTTGAGATTCGCCCCTGCAGACATGAGTAGTGGAACGGTATGTTTAACATGATGGTAGGCCTGGTTGAGGAAAGCGATGTAAATCGCAAGGTTGAATTCACGATTCATGACCTGCTTGATAACAGGAGATTCAAGAAAATAAGATTTGCTTGCTTCTGTTTCCCGAAGGAGTTGCTCATAGAATGGCATGCTGCTTTCCTTTTGTGGATGGATTTAAAATTTCTTCCTGGCTTGCTGCTTTCAGATAGTGAGCTTCTATTTTTTCCTGGTATTTGCCCAGAACCTCAGCCCGCTTGAGTCGACCATTGTGGGTGACAAGATTGTCATCGAGTTTGTCTTCGGCAAGGTCGTTCATCAAAATGAATTCATGTACCTGTGCATAATCAGGCAGGCCGTCATTAGATTGTGTGACAAGGTCGCGTATTGCGTCATGGTCTGCCTCGAACCTCGGCCAGATGAGTGCCAGATTATGATCCCGTCCTTCGCCGGTCAAAATTGCGTGAGCGATGTCTACTTGTTGTGTTAGTGCCGACTCTACCCATTCAGGGTTGACGTTGCGGCCAAATGATGTAATGAATATATTCTTGATTCGACCCTTGATGAACACAAACCCTTCATCATCGATGTAACCAAGGTCGCCAGTTTTAAACCATTCATCTGGTTCATTCGATGTGTTGTCCAACTCTCCCAGATAGCAATCCATGACGGCGCCTTTTACTTCTATTTCGTCATCGTCGCCAATGCGGATTTGCGCATGTTCTAATGGCCTGCCAACTGAGCCTGTCTTGTTGGCATCGGGCGTGTTCAAGGTGAGAACCGAGCCGCACTCTGATAGTCCGTATCCCTCAAAAACCGGCAGTCCGATGTTTCTGGCGCGTGTTAGAAGCTGTGCACTGATTCGGCCGCCGCCGACGGCGACCATCTTCAGGTAGGAAGGCGCGATCATGTTGAGTTGGGTCAGGGTCGTTAGGGCCGTTAAGAGTTGCGGTACCAGAATGACTGAATCCGGGCGATAAATACCGAATGCCTGGGCAAACTGGTTAACATCAAGTTTTGAACTACCGCTTAACCCAATGGCATCGCTGCTCGGTATGATAATTTCGATGCCCTTAAGGATGGGCGCGTAAAGACCTGCAATGTTCTCAAGCAGGGTTGCCAGCGGAAGTACACACAGATGTTTTCTGATGTCGATTGATTTCATCGCAGTAAAAATACTCACAGCGACCCTGTCGATAGCCTGTTGGTCCAGACAAACACCTTTTGGCTCACCCGTGCTGCCAGAGGTATAGGTGATCTTCCTCGCTTTGGTGGTACCCGGGTATCTTTTTCTCGCCCGGTAGCCAGTGGTTCCGGTTGTACCCGGTAGCGCTACTGTCTCCCAGATTTCCGGGTCACTAGCGGGATTGAATAGACATGGGTCTTCCTGAACAAACAGATCCACATTTGCGTCACGAATGACATGTGAAATTTGTGTTTTGGAAAAGAACATTGGAATCGGTACGATGGTCAGGTTGGCCTGGATGCTGGCAAGGTCACAGACCAGCCACTCAATACCATTGTTGAGTTGAAATCCTATTGAAGAGATCTCCTGTTCTGCTAACCAGTTTGCAAAGGCGTTTACCCTGTTTGCCAGTTCGTCGAACGTCAGCTGCTGTTTTCCATCAGATACTGCGATGGCAGTTGGTCTGTTTAGAGCGAAGTAATGTAGAGCAGATGGAATCATGATTGTCGATCGATTCTGTCGCTGTTGTGCGCTTCCAACGCGCGAATACCTGCCCTAATGTTGCCTGCAAGTACCCGGGGTCGACCTGCGTAGTAGTCTCCCCAGCTCGTTTCAGATGTATCCATGTTCGCCGGATTTGCTGCTGAAATGAAGGCTGGATTCAGGCCCAGCTTCGCAAGGCATTTCTGAATAGGCTTGTTGGCAGTGCAGACTAAAAATTTAAAGCCGAGGTCGTGCAGCATAGGCGCCAATGGAATCATTAGAGCAAAAGCAGCATTTCGGTTCAGTGCTGCAAAGCCACCAAGTTCAACGATTTCGTCACGTTCGGCTGGTGGCATAAACCATTGTTGAATACAGGATTCAATCGGCTGATCGAGATATTGTTCGAGGAAAAGACGGCCTGAAGTAGCGCCGCGATAACCTGCGACAGCGACAAGTTCACCCATCTCGTAGAGACTGATTGTGTTAGGATAAAATTCACTGAGTTCGCATTTGAATCGTATTCGATACTGCTCCCGGGTAAATTGACAGCCAATTTTGTGTAGGTAGTCTCCTTCTGAAGCTTGAATGAGTTCAGATCCAGATTGTTTCAGGGGTAATGCCACTACTGCTGTCCCAATAACATTAATTTCGGTCAGTAGGATGCAAGGATGGTGAAAATCATTCGCACTAATAACACAGGTTTTAAAAAAAGCTGATGAGAGGTTGTGTTGGGGGATTGGTCGGTCATTCTGGTAGAAAGGAAGGGTAATGACAGCTTCACCCTATTCTTCGATGCAGAAATATGTGAGAGCCGGTACTGTTAACATGAGCGGCATTCCTAACAAGAGCAGTACTT
>CAZAZB010000047.1:4871-15738 GCA_964489485.1 uncultured Pseudomonadales bacterium
ACGAGCAGTAGTTCGAAGTCTCTCGGTCTTCCCGAGTTGATTGCGATTGCTCTCGGCGGCATGGTTGGTGGCGGTATTTTCACGGTCCTTGGGATTTCTGTGGAGATGATTGGTGTTTACACACCCATTGCAATCGGTATCGGCGGTATCATGGCCGCACTTGCGGCTTACTCATACGTCAAACTGGGTGTTTACTATAAGGATGAGGGTGCAACCTATTCTTTTTTTAAGCTAACTTTTCCAGACTCTCCTTTTGCTGCTTCGCTGATTGGCTGGTGGGTTATTTTTGGCTACATCAGTACGCTTGCACTCTATGCTTTTACCTTTGCGTCCTATGCGATAAGTGGGTTCACATTTGCGGACAATGAGTGGGTTAGAAAGATGGTCGCCGGTATGGTGATTGGCTTCTTTACACTGGTGAATGTGTGGAGCGTCAAGGGCATGGGCAAAATTGAAGACCTGATGGTCTACTCCAAACTTGTTATCCTTGTTGTCATTTCTTTTGTTTTGATGAACAACGGGCAGGCGTCTCTGCCAGACCTGGTGAAGGATAGTACCGACGACCCCTTGATGGGGATCGTCATCGTCGCGGCAATCACCTTTGTCGCCTATGAAGGTTTTCAGCTGGTCATCAATGCTGTTAATGAAATGGAAACACCGGAGAAAAATGTTCCTCGTGCTATTTATGCAGCCATATTTATGGCGATCGTCATTTATGTTGTGATTTCAATTGGTGCCATCATGGCAATTCCTTTCGAAGAGATTGTGAGCAAGAAGGAATATGCACTGGCGGCAGGGGCGGATGCTGTGCTCGGACATTGGGGAAGTGACCTGGTCATCGCCGGGGCTTTACTGGCGACGAGCAGTGCTATTAGTGGGACGGTATTCGGAGCATCGAGACAAATGGCAGTGATAGCAGAAGATGGCTACTTCCCTTCTATACTGGCGCAGCGCAGCGGGAGTATTCCTGTCAACGCGATTCTTGCCATGTCCGGCTTTGCGTTTGCACTCGTGCTGGCGGGCAACCTGCAGGTTATTCTGGAATTCGGTAGTGTCACCTTTCTGCTGGTCTCTCTCTTGATGGCGTATGCAAACTTCAAGATACGAGACTTAACGGACTCGTCAATTACCGTCACGATTTTGGCCATGGTGTCATTGCTCGCAGGCACCCTGCTCATTTTGTACTACGAGGTCACAACGCAAATTCAGCAGGTATTTTTTATCGGCGGTTTGTATGCAATCTTAACCATAGCGTCCCTGGCTTATTCAAAAAAGGCGCACCCTGAGATAGTCGGCTAGCTCGCTGTGATCACTCTTCACTTTTGCGGTTCACCATGTATCTGATCGTTATTGGCGTCATGCTTGTCATTGGGATGATCGCGCCACATTTTTGGTCCAGACGAATTTTTGATCGTTATGGTGAAAACCAGGACCACTTTCCCGGCACCGGGGCGGAACTGGCAAGACATCTGTTAAACAAGGTTGGGCTCGAAGATGTGCCCGTAGAGTTGATCGAAACGGGTGATCATTATGACCCGCAAGCGAGAGTTGTTCGACTGAGTGAAGGGAACCATTCTGGTAAGTCCTTAACGGCTATTTCTGTTGCTGCCCACGAGGTGGGTCATGCGATTCAGGATGCTGAAAATAACCCCTTGCTTGGTCTTCGAACCAGAATGGTCAAGACAGCACAAGTCGCAGAAAGTGTTGGTTCAGCAGCCATTATTGCGGCACCTTTTGCCGGGCTGCTTGCTCAAACGCCGACAATCGGCTTCGGTTTTTTCCTCGTTGGTATTGGCAGTATGTTTGTGACGACAGCCGTCCACCTGGTGACACTGCCGGTAGAGTGGGATGCGAGCTTTGGTAAGGCATTGCCCATGTTAAAGTCGGGAAGATACCTGAATGAAGATGAATTAAAGGCTGCGGAAACAATATTGAAAGCGGCGGCTTTAACCTATGTCGCAGGGTCCCTGGCCAGTCTGTTAAATCTGTGGCGTTGGATCGCAATTCTGCGTCGCCGGTAGTTAATTAGGAGAGAGACCAGATGATCATCATCACATCTGAAGTTGTCATAGCGGTGGAGCACTGGGGGGCAGCCCTGAAACTTGCACAGACTCATGTCGAGGCCTCACGCAAAGAAGAGGGATGCATTAGCCACCGGTATCTGTTGTCGCCAGAGAAAGAATATTGCATTTTTTTCTATGAAGAATGGAAAGACAGAGGTGCAATTGACCATCACTTCAAGCAAAGCTATTCCCTTGAGGTTTCCAGAAGCTTCAGAAAATGGGCAACAAATGAAATAGCAATTAATTTCCACTCGGTTGCCCATAAGCCAAAGAAACAGGAATCCTGATCGATGCAACGATCTCTTCCATTGATCGATATCTCACCGCTATTCAATAGGGGCGAGTCACAAAATGTAGCTCAGCTTCAGAATAAGCACCGCTTGGCCACAGAAATAGTGGCGTCAGAAATAGAATCTGCCTGTCGAGAAGATGGGTTTTTCTTTGTGACTGGACATGGCATTTCGCCAGACCTATTCAATCAGCTTGATCAGATCGCAAGAGAATTTTTTGCGCGACCGGAATCGGTAAAAATGGAGATATCGATGGACAGGGGAGGGCGTGCCTGGCGAGGCTACTTTCCAACAGGTGGCGAGCTGACATCGGGTAAACCGGACCAGAAGGAAGGTCTCTATTTTGGAACGGAGCTTGCGGAGACTGATCCACGGGTTGTGGCTGGGTTGCCACTGCACGGCGCCAACCTCTGGCCTACCGGGGCCGAGCTATTCAGAGAAGTGGTGATGGACTATATGGCGCAGATGTCATTTGTTGCCCAGACGCTGCTGCAGGGTATTGCATTGAGTCTTGGTCTGGAAGACGACTATTTCCAGCGAATCTATACGCGGGACCCGACAATCCTGTTTCGAATATTTCACTATCCACCGGTAGAAACCAATGAATTATGGGGCGTCGGTGAACATACTGACTATGGGTTGCTGACATTACTTGCTCAGGATGATCATGGCGGCCTGCAGGTGAAATCCAGAGGTGAGTGGATTGATGTGCCACCCATTGAAAACGCGCTGGTCTGTAACATCGGTGATATGTTGGATAGATTAACGGCGGGTTGGTATGTATCGACTCCCCATCGTGTTCGTGCCCAAACCGGCGAGGGTAGATTGTCTTTCCCCCTATTCTTCGACCCTGATTTTCAGGCGGAAATACGTCCTCTGCCACTTGTTGGGCGGGTTGATCAGCATGGCGACCTGGCTCCTCGCTGGGATGAATCAGATCCTGGTGCCTTTGAGGGGACCTATGGTGAATATCTCCTGTCCAAAGTTTCGAAGGTTTTTCCGCAATTGGTGGCGGAGGTGCTTAAATGACAGTGAGCTGACAGGCGCGTCTGGCTCTTGGCATTCTGTAGCAAAATTGGTATAACTGAAATGAATAAACATATACCAATTTGGAATAACAAATAAAAAGCAGCCGTTCGAACAAACGGGTCGACTTGGGTCGCTTTCTATTACGCCTTTTCTACGGTCTTGTCGGGTCTCTCTATGCCATCACTACTCATCGCCATACCTGGTGCGCTCCTTATTGGCTTTACGCTCGGTTTGCTTGGCTCGGGCGGCTCTATTCTGACCGTTCCGGTACTGGTTTATTTAATAGGTATGGAAGAAAAAGCAGCTATTGCCAGTTCGCTTGCCGTTGTTGGTCTCATTTCCTTGTTCGGGTCTGTCCCTTACATGCGACAGAAAATGACGGACTGGCGGATGGTCGTTTACTTTGGATTTCCAGGTGTCATTGGTACTTATCTTGGTGCCTGGGGGAGTGTGCTGGTCAGCGGTGCCGTACAACTTGCTGTCTTTGCCGCTGTGATGCTGGTTGCGGCGATTATGATGATTAAGCCAGCAAAAGACAGCATCAGTTCTGATGGCGATGCAGTTCAGCGATCACCGCATAGATTCCTGATAGTTTTGGAAGGGCTCGGCGTTGGTGTTCTAACAGGGTTTGTTGGGGTCGGCGGCGGATTTTTGATCGTACCAGCACTGGTCTTGCTGGGCGGCGTTAGCATGCACAGAGCCATTGCAACAAGTCTGGTTATTATCTCAATGAAATCCCTCGCGGGTTTTTTCAAATATCTGGATGTTTTGGAGGGCGTGGATATTGACCTGACAATAATCGCCTTGTTCTCAGGGATTGGTATTGTAGGCGCTTTTCTTGGCGGCTTCGTTGCACCAAAAATACCCCAGGCCGAACTTAAACGTGGATTCGGTTTCATTTTGGTTGCCATGGGGATCTTTATCTTCTACAGAACCTTGCCCGGCCTGGTCAGTTGAAGACTGATCGAGTTCACAAATACTCTCCTTGAGCTTTCAAGTTTCTTTGTACGCGGTTCCCTGGAAGGCTCCATTGCCAGACAATATTTAATGTGAATGCAGACTCTGTCGGCCCAAGAAACCGTTCAGCTTTGGCAAAGGGGTGAGGGGCTGATTTGTACGCAGAGTACATCAGGTGCCGTAAATTGGGCACCATCGGCGATCTTGCCCACCTAAATCTTAACCGGCAACAGGTTGAAATCAGGTTTTGGGAACCAGCCAGGCAGAGGTGGTTGCTATCACCGCCATAGACCATACAACCAAAGCGCCGGTGGGGTAGTCAAACCACATTGATAAACTGATTCCTGCCAGATAGCCCATAAAGCCAACTAGCCAGGCGGCCGGTAGTTGTCTGTGTTTATCCACTTTACGGGTGGCCAACGCTGGTACGATCAGGCTGGTAAAGACCAGATAAACACCGACGAGTTGTACCGAGGCTGTGATCGCAATGGCGAAAATCAAGTAAAATGCCATTCGCGGCAATTGTTCACGAAAGCCAAACCAGAAGCCCAGTAAAATGGCGTAGACGGCGGCAATCGGTATCAGGCTGGCATAGTCAACCCACAATATTTGTCCGACCAGCAGGTTTTTTAGCTGTTCACCACCGTGCGGATTATCCGCCAACAATAAAATACTGGCGGTTGCTGCCAGCACAAACAAGACTCCGATCAATGCCTACTGTATTTCGGGCCAGAATTTTTCGGTCATGTGCAAGCCTGCCGCCGCAATCAGTGCGGCGCTAACAGCAGCTACCTGCACTTCCCAATCATGGTCCAGGCCAATATTATCGGCAATGATGACGCCCACAGCGGCCACCTGCGCGATGGCAAGGTCGATAAATATAATGCCACGCTCCAGTACTTTTCGTCCCAGAGGTACATGGATAGAAAGTACCAGAATACCCGCCAGTAAGGCCGGGCCTACAATGGTCAGATCAAAACTGTTATTCATTATTGAGTGCTCATGCTTTCGAGCAAAAGGCGAATGGTTTCATCAAACAATTCAAACAAATCTGTCGCATCCGTATTACCACCTACGGTAAACGGTAGGGCTGTTGCTGGGATACCCGTTTTTTCAGATAACCACTCGGAAGCTTTTGCATCCTGATAAGGCGCACGGATAATAATCGTAGCGGGCTTGGCCGTTAGCTGGCGTAACAACCGGCTCAGATGGGCACCGCTGGGTGGTATGCCAGGTTTGGCTTCTAGCGTAGCTACTTCGATCAGGCCAAGCCAGTCTTCCAGGTAAACCCAGCTTTTGTGGTGGGTCACAATTTCCTTACCGCGCAGACCGGCTGCCTGCTGTTCCCATTTGGTGATGGCGGCGCTCCATTGCTGCTGGAAAGTGGCGAGGTTTTGTTGGTATTGACTGGCATTGGCCGGGTCCAGTTGGGTCATGCGCTTGGCTACTACACCGGCGATTATGGAAATATTATGCGGATTGGTCTGTACATGAGGATTACCTTGCGAGTGCATGTCGCCCTGGGATCGATCCAGAACGGTTGGAATTTCCAGGCGTTTTACATAGGGGCTTACCATCAGATTGCCAGGCTGACCCACCTGGATATTCGGGTTGCTACCTTTTCTCAGCAACAGGGGTAACCAGCCGATTTCAAGTTCAGAACCTGAGCAAATCAGCAGGTCGGCTTTTTTTATCTTTGAAATCAAACTGGGTCGAGCTTGAATAAAGTGAGGGTCTTGTAACGCATTGGTGGCAGAAGTTGTTTTAACCAGACCTTTACCAATCGCATCGGCCAGAGCAGCCCATTCAGGCTCACAGGTGAAAATATTCATTTTTGCCTGCGCATAGCTACATAGCAGCGCGATGGTAATAATGCATGTTCTAATGACTGTTTTCATTATAGTGTTCCTTAAATGGATCAAAATTCATGAGCGCCATGAGCGCCGATACTCATGATGTATTGCAGGCCGATCTGGTTGTCGCTACCAAACCCGCCTTCATCACGGTTGTATTGCAGACGCAAGCGGGCAAATTCGCTATTGGAATAATCCAGCATCACCGAGAAACGGCGAGGAGTGTGTCCTGACGGGTCTAATACGCTGCCCTCGTAAATCAACCCGGCATTGTCGCTGTTGAGCTTGTCGAAGCGGACACCAGCGCGCCAGCGCAGCTTCCACTGATAAATGGCCTGTACGTACCAGCCACTGCTGTCCTGATCCAGCGGTGTGGCAATAGTGCTGTCGGGTAGTTGCACCAAGCCGTCTTCGTTCCGCCAGAGGTATTCAGCTTGAAATTTGAAATTGCGTTGGCGTGAGTTACCGTTCGGTGCCCATTTCCAGACAAAATCTGCGATGTAGATGTCGCTACTGCCGTTAAAAATAAGCGGCTGGCCGGGGTCACCTGATTCACGTTTGATTGCATCAGTACCCAGCCAGGAAAACCCGGCGATCCAGCTATGGCTGTAACCGACATCGCCGCCGCTATGGACAAAAAGGCTTTTGGCACCAAAGCCACTGTTGGCATTGCCACCGGCAGGGTAGCTACCGCCGCGCATAATCTCGCCGCCAAACTCAAGGAACAGATCAGTCGGCGCGAGCCAGCGGAACTGTAGGCCGTCATCGCTGTACTGACTACCCAGCATGGCTTTATAGGGTAAGGCCTGATCTGCGAAATCCCAGGTATGCTTGTGTTTGTCGTTTAAATATCCCACACCGGAAAAGAAGCGACCGAAGCGTAAGGTCATGTTAGCTGGCAGGCTGAGGGTTTCCAGAAATGCCTCTTCAAGGCCGATGCTGAATTCTCCACTCTCCTGTTCAATGGGTGCGGTAATCTGACCATAAAACCAATGATCGAGATTTGCGGTAAAAACGAATTCGCTCTCGCCAATAGCAATGCCCTCATCAGCCAGACCGGACTCACCACCCAGAGAAAAACCAGGGATGCTGTAGTTATCAGGGTTATTGTCGTAGGCCCAGGTTTCACCACCCAGAATAATGCCGATGGCCGGGTTGAAGCTGTTCACAGAACTCGCTCTACCACCTGGTGTCGCTGCCACTGTGGCTGGCTGATAACTGGGAGCGGGCGGGGTTGCTGCCGGCTCCTCGGTCAGTTTTTCCTCTGCCGCCATCAGGCGGTTTTCAAGTGCCTGAATGCGTTGTTCGTACTGTGCTTTCATTGTAGCCAGTTCGGCTTTTATTTCGGCAAGATCTGTATTACTTTTCGCTTCAGCGGCTTGCAAACCGGGTACTGAAAAAACTGATAGCAAGAAACCCAGCCCCATAGCTTTCATGGTGACTTTCACATTGTTTGAAGTCTTCATTACTTATTTCCCGGCGAAACAGGTTCGCACAAGTTAATTTATCTAGCAGATGACCGGCGCTTTCCACATTTACGGATGCGTCGGTGATTGATGATAACTTCAGGAAATAGGTGGAGCGCGAGATTGGTGATGTCGGCGAGTTACCGCCTGACAATCTTGTTCTTCTACAATCAGGAATTGTTCACAGCCGAGGCTGCTTTCAATCATAATCAGTGAGTTGACCGCAATGGCGTGGCCACTGCTAGACGCCTGTAAACAGATCGTACAACTGGTGGGGCTGTCATTGAGGTGCTGATCAAAATGACTGGCGTAAAGCGCCTGCGCGCTGATCAACAACGCTAGCAGCAGGGCTTTGGGTAACCATTTACCAATCATCAAATGAGTATACCCGATTACAGTGTTAGCCAGTAGGGATACGATTCAGTGACACCATTCAGGCTTCAAGGTCAGGAAACAGTCAGATAACGATCCAGATACTCCACCGAACCTTGTATCTCCGGTATTGGCACATCTTTATGTTTCCCCGGATTCGCGTGAAGGGTTTTCTTGGTTGAGCCAATAAGGTCAAATAGCGCCAGAACAGAATCTCTGGGTACAATCTCATCATCCCACTGCAACAGATATCGTATGGGACAAGTGACCTTCGGTGCCAGCCTGGCAAGGTCCTCAGCATTAGGACCCCAGTTGCCCATTAGACCGAGGAGTGCCACCCGAATTCTATCCTCTGATGCGACAACAGGAATGCCCATCATGGTGCCCATAGATAAACCCCACCAGGCTGTGGGCCTTGCACCTTCTTGCGATTCGATAAAATCGAGAGCGGCTTTCCAATCTTTGATAACGGTATCTGTCCCGCCATTGCCATGCCAGACTTTTTGAAAATCCCAATTCGGGTCATCACTTGCGAACTCTGCACGTTCGCCATGCCCGGGTCCATCAATGGCAACTGAAGCGATACCTTTGGCAGCGAGCAAGCGAGCAACATTGACGATGTAATCAACTGTTTTATTAGCGCCGCCCCCATGCCCCAGCAATACAAGGCGATCACTACCGCCTTCTGGTTTCCAGTAGATTCCGGGCACCTGATGACCATTCGCTTCGATATCGAATCCGAGGGATTCCACTTTATCTTTTGATTTATTTTTGTTGTTCCAGCTCACGGGATGACTCCTATACTTAGCCTGCTCTGCTCGAGGTATGTTGTTGACGATGAAGCGAAATATTTATTTGATCACCTCTTCGGCGAGCTTGGAAATACCTGCAACAGGATCAGAACCTAACGCCATTATTGGGACAACCAGGCGGTGGACGCCTGCATCCTCCAGAGCTTTTATCGCATCTTTCCCTCCAATCCCTGGCCACATACAGGTAATTTCAATCTCGGAATAGTCGCGGTCAATTTCATCACAACAACTTTTTATTTTTTCTAGATGGCCAGTCAGTTCTTGCACGTCAGTTGTCGGTGCAAACCAGCCATTGCCGTGGTTTGCGACACGTTGGTGAATTTTGCCCTTTATACCGCCGATAACAATCGGCATAGGGCTTTGTGTTGGCAGGGGGTAGCTCTTGAAACCTTCCCAGTTAATGAACTCGCTTTTGTGTTCGACAACATCACCAGACCAGACTTTTCGCATGGCGACGACATAGTCATCGAATCGAGCGCCACGTTTCTCGAAAGGAACACCGAGGGCGCTAAATTCTTCCTGTAACCAACCGATACCGACACCGAGCATAAATCGCCCATTGGAGATCATATCGAGGCTGGCGGTTTGCTTCGCCATATATAAGGGATTCCATTGAGAAAGAATATTCACACCAGTACCGAGGCGAATGGTTTTTGTATTTGCGGCAACCGCGGTCAGCGCAATCATAGGGTCAATAAAGCTCGTCTCCGGTGGACCACCCATCTTGCCGCTTTTGTCATAGGGATACTTCGATTGATAATCTACCGGCACAACGACATGTTCAAATGTCCAGACTGATTCATAGCCGGCACCTTCTGCCAGTTGTGCCAGACCGATCATTTGTTCAGCAGTTTCCAAACCGATGTTGACAGGGATAAGACCAATTTTCATTACTTCACTCCAGGGTTCTAAGGTAGGTTCGGGGAAATACAGTTGATTAGAGAGGGTGGACCTGTACGGGCAGATCAGTAATACCGCGGACAAAACTGGATCTTAATCGTTCCGGGGTGCCAACAACCTCGACCATGCTGAATCGCGTCAATATTTCTTCCCAGACAACACGTAGCTGCATTTCTGCCAATCTATTGCCCATACACCGATGGATACCAAATCCAAATGACAGGTGATGCCGCGCTTTGGGCCTGTCGATAATGAACTCGTCTGGTCGCTCGATAACATCTTCATCGCGATTGCCCGAGACATACCACATCAGGACCTGATCGCCTGCCTTGATTTTTTTGCCTCTGAGTTCGAAGTCTTCATTTGCCGTTCTTCTCATATAGGGCAGGGGTGTGTGCCATCGGATAATTTCGGAAACCATATTGGGAATCAGTGAAGGATCTGCCCTCAATTTATCGTACTCGGCAGGATTCTGGTTCAATGCCCAGACACCGGCACTCATGGAGTTACGCGTGGTATCGTTGCCGCCCACGATAAGTAATATCAAGTTCCCCAGAAATTCGTGGGGCTGCATGTCCTTGGTATCCTCGCCATGGGCAAGCATTGAAATCAGGTCTGAAGCAGGTTCCGCCATTCCGGCACGTTCATTCCAGAGCCGGGTGAAATAGGCAAGGCACTCCATTAACTCTTCCCTCCTTTGCTCTGCCGAATCAACAATACCTGTTCCGGGGGGCGCAGTGGCGACATCAGACCAGCGAGTGAGTTTGCGTCTGTCTTCAAAGGGAAAATCGAAAAGAGTTGCCAGCATCTGGGTCGTGAGTTCGATAGAAACGCGATCGACCCAGTTGAATGTTTCATCCACAGGTAGGCCATCGAGCACTTTGCCTGTCCGTTCACGAATAATAGATTCCATCTTGGCAAGGTTGGGCGGGGCGACCACGCCGCTGACTGTCGCCCTCTGCAGGTCATGTTTGGGTGGGTCCATTGCAATGAAGCTGGAAAAATTGAGCGCCTCGGGGTCTGACTCGGTACCCACTTTGGGACCCAGAGCGATGCCCTTGGCAGACGAAAACAGTTCATGATTTTAGGCCACAAACATAATGTCTTCGAACTTGGTCAGTGACC
>CAZAZB010000048.1:0-15614 GCA_964489485.1 uncultured Pseudomonadales bacterium
TGCGACACCCTTTTACGTCCAACTTGTTGTCGATGAAGTCCTGGTCAAATACGATACTGATCTATTGCTTGTTCTGGCCCTTGGCTTTGCCTGCCTTACTTTAATTTCTGTTGCAACAAAAGCGATACGGGGGTTTTCCAGTGTCTACCTAACCAATCAGTTAAGCTTCCATCTGGGCAACAGTGTCATGCACCACCTGCTTCGGCTACCGATGGCCTATTTCGAGAAGCGCCACCTGGGCGATGTGATCTCCAGATTTGAATCCATCAAGCCCATCCAGAGTTTCATTGCCAACAGCAGTATTTCCATCATGATCGATGGATTACTCGCCATCACCACCCTCGTGATGATGCTCGCCTATTCAATGACCCTGACAATGATCGTCGTCTTATCTGTGGTTCTCTATGCGGTGTTTCGTGCGCTTCAATTTCAACCATTACGTAATACGAGTCACGAAAATATTACAGCGGTGGCAAAACTGGATAGCCTGTTTATGGAGTCCATCCGATCATTACAAAGCATCAAACTCGCCGGAAGAGAATCTCAGAGAGAAGGCACCTGGCGTAACCAGTTCGCGAATAGCCTTACGACTGAAGCCAAAATAGGTCGCTTGACTGTTGGATATGAGGCCGTGAATAGCATGCTCACCGGGCTCGAATATCTGCTCATCGTCTACCTTGGCGCAACGGAAGTCCTTGGTGGTGCACTGACCATCGGAATGCTTTATGCATTCATGGCATACCGGTCGAATTTCTCTAGTGCCGTGACATCAATTGTCAATCAGATCATGCAATACCGAATGGTCGGGCTACATTTGGACAGAATTTCTGACATTACCAGATCAAAACAAGAGCCAGGGCTGGGTCACGCTGGGAAGTTCACCATTCCAATCAAAGGGCAGCTAAAACTAGCCAGTAGCTCTTTTTGCTATGAAGGAACAAAACAATCTATATTCGAGAACCTGTCCCTTGAAATTGATGCCGGTGAGTTCGTTGCGCTTTACGGTCCATCAGGTATCGGCAAATCGACACTCCTAAAAGTATTGATGGGCCTGACACAAGCCAGCAAAGGTACCCTCTACGTCGACAACCAACCATTGTCACCATCCATACTTCGCAGCTATCGAACTGCCATTGCTGCAGTCACACAGGAAGACTGTCTATTCTCTGGATCGCTCAAAGACAACATCTCATTTTTTGATCTGGCGCCAGACAACGACAAAATATTTGAGGCAACCAAACAGGCAGAAATTCACAAAGACATCCTTCACATGACAATGGGCTATGAAAGCTTAATCGGTGACATGGGCACTGCCCTTTCCCAGGGACAACAGCAGAGACTGTTGATCGCACGAGCTCTTTATGGGGATCCAAGGATACTTTTTCTTGATGAAGGGACGGCCCATATTGATGCAACAACCGAAAAGAAGATTATGGACAACCTGAAACTGCTCAACATTACCTGTATCTATGTCACGCACAACCCAGCCCTTCTGGAATACGCAGACAAAATTATTCAGTGGCGTGCAATGGGACAGGTTGACGTGATCGATCGTCGAAAAAAGGACAACACTGGCAGTCAAAGCACTGCCAGTTCAAGGAATAACGCGGTGGCCAAAAGCAAACGTGTTGTGTAGACAGGCAGAGAATCTTTTGATTATCTGACCTGAAGAGCCAACATCTCATCAAAAAGGAGAAAAGCATGAGAGAACTAAAGTGTGAAGAACTACAGAAGGTGTCTGGAGGCAGCCTGGTTAACATCAATTCCATCGATTTCAATCTGGCGGTAACCAGCGCTTTTTCCCAGTCGGGAAACGTGGCATTACAACCCATTGGCATTATCGCGCCCTGGAGCCCTGGAGAAGGTATGGGGGGCAGAGGTGGTGTCAGCGGCGAGCGTGAAGAAAGCTAAGCGCTTATCTGTGCTGAGATGGGGCGGCACCCGCCCCTTTTTAAAACGAAGGTCTCTCAGCAGACGATTTAACTGACCGCTACCCGATCACCATAAATCGTTTCATTCACTTCCTGATCACCCAATATTCCCGGCTCTCTTTCGTAGACAAACACACCCATAATTCGCATCCTGTCGCCCATAACAGGCGAGACCCTATGAAGAGAATTGCAGCCGCGAAATATACACAGTGCTCCCGGTTCCCGGCCGACAGAAACGATAGTGTCATCGCGTTCTCCATGTAACACTTCTGCTACATGCTCATAATTTTGATCTGTATCCGATCTGGAATCCGGAGACATCTGAAACTCGCCGCCACTCTTCGCCGCCTGTACCATTAACGTCACGGTGAATGAGTTATCGGAATCAAAGTGCCAGGAAGACTGATCACCCTCGTTATAACAGACATAGTTCGCGGGCTGATAGGGATCTTCATTATCGAATAGTTCTGCACAGCCAACTATCTCTGCAATCATCTCTCGAACTTCTTTCGAATGGTAAAACCCCTTCAAGGGCGATGCTTCCGGAATCTGATCGTAGGCGACCATACGTGTACTGGAACTCTCAAAATGATTTCTGGCGTGATGATCTGGCAAGGAAGAATCAGGCTGTCGTTGCAGATAGCAGTTACGACGGGAATTATTATCGTAGGCTACAGAGCGCAATGACGTCGCTTCATTTACCATGGACGCCAGTGCATCAGGAATGACAAAACCTGGCAAGGCACAATAGAGACGATCTTTTAGATCATTCGCGTATTTCTGAATCAGTCCTTTTCGCGCCGCACTCTGCCCATCCGCAATGGGGTACTCACTCAGATCGACGATTGACGCAATATTTCCTGATGACTGCATTCTTGTCTGCTCCTTTGTTGGTCGTAGAAGAAGGATTACTAAAAGGCTTCAACGAAAGCTCTTTAAAGAAAAATCGTTCAGGAACTTCATCCTAACATCACGGTTCGCTGAATGTCATGGGTGCGACGCCACGATAAACTTAACAGGTAGTCCAGAGAAAATAAAACTAGTCAAGCCACTCCCTTGGATCAACGCAATAATAGGTCTTCAGCTGTTCAAATAGTTCTGGTTGTTTGCTCCACATCTGTCTTGGTTTTTCAAAGAAGGTTTCAGTGGCGACGGCAAAAAATTCGGCAGGATTCGTCGCGCCATAGTAGTCCATTACAGATTTGTCATGGTTGTCACTGGCATCAATGAGATTCTGAAATTCCGTCGAGAGCACTTTCGCCCATACCGGATAACTGTTCTTCCTGAGCGGCGGCGCCCCATTGGTGGAACCGGACTCACTATCAAGTTGATGAGAAAACTCATGTAACACGACATTATGACCATCCAGGAAATTCTCCACCCCTGATTCCACATCGTCCCATGAAAGGATAACTTTACCATTGCCCCAGGATTCACCGAGCAGACCTACCTCAGATTCATTGATGGTGCCATCGGCATTATGTCGCTTGTGACCTGCCTTGAATGCGTGGGGATATACAAGGATATGATGCAATTCGGGATAAACGTCGTTCTGTCGATTGAGCAATAAAAGGCAGGCTTCTGCCGCAATGGTGATCTTGATATTGTCATTCAGTTCCAGGCCACCACAACCATAGAAGTTCTTTTTCGCCACAAAAAGCTTAATCATGTTAAGCAGTTCATGTTGCTCTGATGGTTTAAGTTTGGAGAAAAAAGTCAGGCGGCATTCAACAATTTCTAGCCACGTCTCGGGAAATGGCTGATTGAGAATTCTACCATCACGCCACCGAGGATAGGCAACAGAGAACAGAATCAGAAGAATAACGATGGTCAGAATGATTGCGGCGGTCATAGCCTAGAATACCAGACTCAGCACTCTTCAGTGTGGCTAATATGTAACAGGCATCGTTGCCAAGACCACTTGCAATCCTGGCATTCAGAATGCTAAACCTGAATCAGGCCGCCAAATGTAGGCTCTGTTCAGAGTGATAGTACCTACCGAAGCGATTACCAAGAAATACATCCAGGCTGATTTCTTCCTGGCGGACAAAACCGCTTGTAGGAATTTTATCGCTTACCAGTAAATCGAGCACTGTACAAATACTCGCGGCTGTTGTGATCTGAATAGCACTATAGAACTTGCCGTTAATTTCCTGCCCGTAAATCTTATTCGCGTAGGTCTCCTGGAAGAGTTGGCCATTCTTCTTACCACTCACCGTCACGAAGATCAGCACAACATCCTGCAGTGTCGCGGGTAGTGCATTTTCGAAAACATCTTTTAAAAGATCTCGCCGGTCTCTTAGTTGAAGATCATGCAACAAAGTCTTCATAATGTCTCGATGACCAGGGTAGCGAATTGTCTGATAGGAAAGGTTCTTCACCTTACCTGACAGAGAATCAGCCAAAGTCCCCAGGCCACCGGATGTATTGAATGATTCATAGTTAATGCCATCAAGAGAGAAATGCTCAAGGTGCTCCAGTGGCGGCACCATTGTCATTTTACTATCAATCAGTGCAACACAAGGCTCGCAGTATTCATTAATGACACCATCCGTGCTCCAGGTCAGATTGTAGTTCAGAGAATTGGAAGGGAACTGTGGCAGCGCACCCACACACATCCGTATTGTCTCAAGTTCATCGAATGCACCAGCAACATCGTTAGCAACAATTGAGATAAACCCGGGTGCAAGCCCACATTGAGGAATCATCGCCGCACTGGATTGTGCAGCGAGTTTCTTGACAATTTCCGTACTGGCCACATCTTCCGTTAGATCAAGGTAGTGGATACCTGCGTTGGCAGCTGCTCGTGCAATCATGCTTGTCATGAAGAAGGGTGTTGCACTAAGAACGGCGAAGTGCCCTGACAATACACCTGCTAACTTTTCTTCATCGGACACATCGAGGCAGACTTTAATCAGTCGGGGTCTATCCGGTAGGAAACCCAATTGCTCATCGCTTGCATCAATAACGGTTAATTCGTAATCATCAACAGAAAGGAGCATTTCAGAAATCATGACGCCGATCTTTCCAGCACCCACTACCGCGACTTTTGTTGTGTTTTCTTTCTGAGTGTTTGCCTTATTAGATTCTTCCATCTTTCTTCTCCACCAATTCAGGGTTATGCCCATTTGGGACAATGAGTAGATTTAATGAGTGATAGCTTGCACTGAAAACAAGCGAATTTGTATAGGTAATATGCCAATATTTCATATACTATTAGTCAATTTGCTCAATCTTTTCGGCATATTGATGAATCAGTCAGAAATACAGCTTCTCTCTCTTCTGCGTGAGAATGCGCGGATCTCAACGTCAGCCCTGGCACGGGAATTATCCATCTCACGCTCCACGGTTCAAAGCAGGATTAAAAAGCTCGAACAGTCCGGGATTATCAAAGGGTTCACTGTTGAGTATGGAGACGAATACGAAAAGGCGCTCGTCTCGGCACATGTACTCATCATGGTTCACCAGAAACTCACTGCCCGCACTAATCGGGAGTTGCACGCCATGGCACAAATTAAATCCGTCTATGCCATCAGTGGTGACTACGACCTAATCGCAATGGTGCAGACCGAAACCACCGAGGAGCTTAGCGCCATACTTGATGACATCGGGAATCTCGAAGGTGTCGAGAGAACCAATTCATCACTTATTCTTGAAACAAAATTTACGCGCTGACTGATCGGATTCCACCCGCGCACCCACCCACATTCAGCTAACCTGGTTTGCCGTCAGTTCTTGGCTGGATCAACATGGGCGCATAAGCAGAAAGAAACACAACAAAGGTTGCCATCCAGAAGAACTGGCTCAATTGAATCCAGACCAGATGATAATCCGGCATGGCAATGGGAAGCAGCACTCGAACAATCGACGTCACAATAAGAAGTAGAAACGCCAAAAAGATGCTCTGTGGGGGTTCATGAATACTACGACCGCTATGACCTAAAGAGACTCGCGCCATCATACTCAGGGTTAACAAACCGATACCGCCGACGGCAATGGCGTGCATGGGGATAAACAGACTAAACCAGCCAAAATACAACAGAGCATATAAAAGGAACCCCAGCACGATAAATCCATAGGAGATGAACAGCGTCCACAACAGTGGTTTTGACCAGATACCCTTACTGTGCCATGACATCAGACGAAGGAAATTGAGCCCTGCCAATGTACCCGCGAGTCCATAAACATAAAGTTCCGATGACCGGCCAGAAAGCCACAACAAACTGACTATGGCGAAGGCTGCATAGATTAGAAAGTTGGCCATTTCAATCGCCGGGTTTGCGGGCAATTCGACATCTTCTTCAACACCAAGCCGAATAAAAAATGGTACGACCCTACCGGTCATCATCAATACCAGCCCGACAATGACGTAAAAGGCAATATAGTTACCCAGGGCAGAAGCGCCGACGCCAGGCACAAGATCAGCATCTAAAAGTTGACCGGCATAATAAAGACTGTTCGCTAGCAGCATCACCAGAATCATTCCAACAATCGCTGTCTGACGCCACTGTTTTACCCGCACAATCGGGCTGATCGCACACCAGCCGAACATAACCATAAAAACCAGATCTGCAATGCCCGCAACCAGCGTTGCGCCGATTCCATTGGCGAGTCTTGCGATCACCCAGAGCATAAAAAGGAGAAACAAACCTGCTCCTGAGAGTGTATCAAGACCGGTCCAATTACGAATAGAAGTCAGGAGGAAGCCGACAATAATCGCAAAAGTATAGCCAAACAACATTTCATGGGCATGCCATGCCGGTGTCAGTGAGACGAGCGAAACATACCCTGAATACTGCATCGACCAGGCAAACATGGCAACAACGGCATAGATGCCTGCACCCAGAAAGAATGGTCTGAAGCCAAGGTTAAATAGCGCTGTTCCGGCAAACTTCCGGATATCTTCTTTCTCTGTAATCTCTAAAGCCATAAGTGAATTCTACTCGCCTTTCCTCCTTGATGGGACGCTTTAGCGAAAATCTGGTTAATCCCGTCTGGCAATTCACATCAAATTGATTCAAGTCAGCCCTTCACCTCACCACCTGTTGATAGGATGTAAAAATCCTTTTCCAATATCCTTCTAGTTTCAGGCTGGCTCAAAATGGCAACGACAATTGATGGTGGTGAACTCTGCGTAAAAACACTAAAAGCTGCGCAGGTTAAAGATGTGTTTGTTTTGCATGGCGGTCACCTCGACCCTATATTTCAAGCTTGCCTGGACCATGACATCCGGTTGATTGATACAAGGCATGAGGCAGCTGCCGGTCATGCTGCAGATGCTTATGCGCGGCAAACTGGTCGACTTAGTGTCGCCATGGCGACAGCAGGACCTGGTTATACAAACATTCTTACCGCCATAACCCAGTGTTACCTTGATTGTTCACCCGTCCTTTTCATCATTGGTGGACCGCCTCTGCGCGACGCGGAGAGATGGCCACTCCAGGGTGGTATCGATCAAATTGCCATGGCAAAACCTGTGACAAAGTGGGCAATGCAGGCAACTCGCACGGAACTGATTCCACACCTGATTAACCATGCGGTTCACGAGGCAACGAATGGCCAGCCCGGTCCTGTTCTGCTGGAAATACCTATCGATGTCCTGTTTGACCGGATAGACCCTGAACTGGCTCCTATACCCGAATCAATTCTACCGACCGCTGCCCCATCACCATCGGCGACGACAATTCAATCTGTAATGGAGGCGTTGTCCAAAGCAAAGAGACCCGCGATCATTTGTGGCGGCGGTATGTTGTATGCAAAAGCGGCTGATGAATTACGCACCTTTGTCGAAGCTAGCGGTATCCCCGTATTTTCCAACAACAAAGCACGAGGAATGCTACCAACAGCTCATCCATTATGCGGAAATGCACTCACCAATATTATGATGGCGGATGCAACGGGTATCGGAACACCAGATCTGGTCATCACGCTGGGCGCAAGATTCGGCATGTTCACAGAACCGGGCATGCTGGGACCGGGGCGTATTCCACCTGATGATTGCACCATCATTCAGGTCGACAAAAGTAGCGGCGAATTTGACAGGATCAGGCCCGCACATATTCCTGTCGTAGCAGACTGCAAAGAATTTCTGGTCGCTCTTATTAACCAGACAACCGAGACACAATGGCCTGACTGGTCCGAATGGTCTGATGCTATCCACCGTCTCGCCAGCTGGCACAAGGGCGCATATGACCTGGCTATAAAGAAAACAAAAGCACTACACCCCTACGAAGCTGTTAGACAAATAGTGGGTTCGCTCAGTGACGATACAATCATTTGCGCCGATGGTGGCGAAGCATCCGGCTGGGTTGAGATGGTCTGTGAAAGTAAAAACCCTGCTCAACTTATGAGCCATGGTTATCTGGGTTGCCTTGGTATCGGCATCCCATTTGCCATGGGTGCCCAGGTTGCTAACCCGGATAAACGAGTGGTTGTCATTACAGGAGATGGATCCTTTGGTTTTAACGTTCAGGAATTTGACACGATGGTCAGGCATGGCCTGCCCATCGTGACCATCGTGCTTAATAACAAGGCATGGGGAATGTGCGTTCACGGGCAACAATCCATGTATGGGGGTAATCGGTTGGTTGTCACCACACTCGCAGATGCCAATTACGAGAAAGTAGCTGAAGGGTTCGGTGCCTATGGAGAACTTGTCGAACGAGCGGAAGATGTCGGTCCGGCAGTCCAACGTGCGCTAGAATCCGGCCTCCCTGCCTGTATCAATATCTTAACGGATTTAGAAGCCGTACTTGGAGACACATCCGGCGAGAAGATTACCCAGGCAGAACAAACGGAGGGAGAAATTGCCATGCCCTACTATGATAATCTGAAAAAGAGTTCTTGACGACATTGCTGACTTATCAAATTTCGATCTGTTAGAAAACGAAACCACAAGGGCATTCTGGGTCTCTGTTAACACCGGTATAGATGCTCTCGCTCAGAATGAAATCAGAGGCTCCCTAGTTCGCGAAAAGCCATTTGCCCACGATAGTCTGCGGTTTCACTTCACCGGTTGTCACATATTCAAGTGCTACTTTGTTCTGTAGCGTCCACATCATGCGGGAACGGCTACTTCTTGTGCCAGCGAACAGCACTCTATCTCCCAAATGAAGAAGACCATCGGGCACTGGCAGGCAAAAACTGCCAATGCTATTTTCATGTAGCAGGGCGACCGCTGAAATTGACCGGTGCCTGTCTGTATGGTCACAGAGAAGGTGATGAATCCTGATCGCCTGTTCATCCAGCAGCGCATCCTGCACGGCATGGGCATTCTCATCGTCAATAAATACCTCCCATAACTCTGGAATTCTTCCGGGAGATATTTTCTGTAGCGTAGCTAATAAACCAGCGGCCCAGTCGTCACCATGTGCATGGGCAAGGCTCAAAAAATCATCCACACGTGGATTAATTAGCAATGTCTTAATTTTACGAGCCACAACCTCACTCGGGGCCATGACCATATCTGCATTCGAGTTCTGGAAAAGGGGGAAATTGGAACTGTCAGTATGTCGCACCACCGTAAAAAGATCAGAGTTCAATTCCTTCGCGGTCACAATGATCGACAGGTTATTCGAATCATCACTGGTTCCTGCCACGACACCAACAGCATCTTTAATGCGCGCTTCTTCAAGGGTGATGGCTTCAGTACCCAACCCTGCCACTGTATCCTCCGGCGCGCCTTGCTTCTCGGGAAATGGTTCTATGACGCGGACATCCATACCGTAGTCAACAAGCTGATTATAAATAGGCTTGCCAAATCGCCCGAACCCGCACAGTACCCACAGCCCCTGAACCACATCAATTCGTTTACTTGGCATTTCGCCAGACTCACTTCTCAACCAGTGATTAAGTTGATGCTGATGGGGCGCATGAAGCGCCGTTGCAAGATTCTCCGCAAATGTATCGAAGGGATTAATAATATAATCTGTCCCGAAAGATTCCATATTTGCCTGAACTTCATGGGAATCAGACCGGCAGATAACCTTCACTTCGGGATGCAAAACCTTAGCCGTTATTGCGATATGCAGGTTTACACTATTGTCGTTTGTCAGCGCCACAACACCTGCACACATGGGATGTTCGATACCACCAAGAATCAGATTTTCAGGGTCTGCAGCGTTGGCACAAAGCCGCGGCAGATAGAGCGCATGGCTGCCAAGAATCAAACAATCAATTCTGTCCTGCTTAATCTCTATCACCACTGCCTGAATCATCCGCTTCGCTAGAGAGTCCACCAGTTTCTCACCCGTATCACCATAGCCACAGATCAGGTAGAAGGGCTCTCTCATTTTTCGAACGCTTGATTTAAACTGATGAGCAGTGATAGCTCGCTTCAGGGTTTCATCTTGTAGCAGATGTAGAATGGCGCCGATGGTGTATATCCAGGTAGCGACGGTAATATAAATAAATATCAGTGCCCACATCCGTTGTGCATCGGAAAAGGGATAGGGTATCTCGCCAAAGCCAATGGTCGTCCCCATGAAGGTAACAAAGTAAAAGGCATGGAAAAAATTCATGTACCACAGGTTTCCCTCATCATCGAGACCGGGAATAAGCGTTAGGCCCAGCGTTGCCACAGCATAAACAACAGAGATGACCAGCAGGGGTACACGCATCCTTCGTAATATCAGGAATATCACGGTATCCATGTTGGTATCTACCGTCGAAGGGAAACCGTTTCAATGACAAGAAGTGTCACCGAAACGAGGTTCGCGAGCAGTGCCCCACCCGATAGAGAAACGATACTGGATAGCGCGGAAGGCGTCAGTCCTGTTTCCGCGATATAAACGGCAAAACCCCAGACGGTCGCAGCGGCAACAAGTTGAATGTCCGCGACCAGGCTGGTTGCCAGCAGAACCGACCCAATGTGGGAGCGATCACCAAATTTTAGAATTGTCGCAATCGCATTGATAAAAATTGCCGCATACAGTTCATAAACATGATGATCGCTGACGCTAATCATGTCACCGAGGAAAAAACTGAAATTGACAGTCATTGCAAGAATGATGGTAAAAGCATACAGCACTTTTTCCGGATTCATCTACTACACCCTGTTTTGGATCAGGCGCCTAGTGTACATCCAAGCACTAATCGGTATCTAGGGCGGCAATATCCAGAGTCGCTGTTTCTAGTGCCTCTTTCAGATGTTCAAGGAAGCGCGCAGCATCTGCGCCATTAATGACACGGTGATCGAAGCCGAGCGTCACCGGCATCATCAATCTTGGCAGGAACTCATTATCAATATAAGTCGGCCGTATTTCTCCGGCGGCAACACCTAAAATGGCGACCTCAGGCCAGTTCACAATGGGTAAAATGCCACTCACACCCAATCCTCCAAGGTTCGACAGCGTCATTCCAGCGCCTTTTAGATCTGAGACCTTGAGCTTACCAGTACGCGTTGCTCCACTGAGCCTTGTCAGTTCATCCGCGGTCTCTAACAGATCTTTTTTATCTACGCCCTTGAGACTGGGCACCACGAGTCCTTTTGGCGTATCCACAGCGACACCAACATTGACATACTGCTTATAGATAATTGTCTCTTTTTCCACATCCAGAACACTGTTGAATCTTGGAAACTTCTGCATGGCCTTTGCCAGTGCCTGACAGATTATCGCCGTCAAGGTGACCTGATGGCCGTTTTCCAGCCAACGAATCTTATTGGTTTTTCGAGCGGCTTCAACATCTGTAATATCAATCGTCCCTTGCACCCAGGCATGGGGAATCTCTGAAGCCGAGTAGGACATATTGCTCGCCGTTGTCCTGTCGATCCTTGATAAGGGGACGATTTCTACATCTCCATACCTTCGCTGGTCAGGCAAGGTTCTCTTTACTGCTTCAGTTGCCCTGCCAGTAGACTTTCCGTGAGAAGGCGTCCGGTGAGAAGAGCTGACATCAGAAGCCATACCGATCAGGTTCTTTGCAAAGGCCTTTACATCGTCCCGGGTTATTCGCCCACTGGAACCAGAACCCGCTATCACCCCAATGTTTATACCAAGCTCTCGCGCCAATCGCCGCGCTGCTGGACCAGCCGGTGCGACGGCATCACCCTTATTCAGATTCGACGCTGGCCTCGGCACTCTCCGGTGTGGAGATGTTTGCGATACCGGGGTTTTCTCCTGCTGATCTGATAAGTCCGTCTTTGGCGGTTGGACCAGTTCCTTATCCGATATCATCTTGTCAGGAACATTTTTGTCAGGAACATTCTTGTCCAAAGCATCAGTGCCTTCTACCAGCGGTTCAGAAGTAGCGTCATTCAATACTGTCATTTTCAAGTAGTCGCTGCCATATACGACTGTGTCGCCATCCTTTACCAGCAGTTCTTTTATTATCCCAGCGGAAGGTGCCGGTATCTCAAGCACGACCTTGTCAGTCTCGACTTCAAGCAATATGTCACCTATTTGAACACTGGCTCCATTCTGAACGAGTATCGAAAGAATGGTCCCTTCGGTGTCTTCTTCACCCAGGTCAGGAATTTGAAGCGTCTGCAACATCGCTATAAACCTTCCGGAAACAGAAGACGAACTTCTTCTGCTTGCTTCTCTGGTTCGATCAACTTTTGGCTAACGAGAAGCGAAAGTGCCGCCAGAACAATAAACCGGGGACTGATTTCAAAATAGTCGCGAAGGTCTTCTCTGGTATCACAAACACCATAGCCATCTGTACCCAGTGCCTGAAAAGGACCCGGAACCCAACGACCAATACTATTCGGCAATGATTTCATGTAGTCGGTGACGGCGATAGTGGCATCACCGACACTACCCAGCATTTGAGCAATATAGGGTTTGCTGGTACTAGCCTTGCTCTCATCACCCACGACTGATCGCATTTGTTCGTGTTCTACATCAATTGCGTTTCGATAGAGTTCGTTAAAACTTGTGATGCTAAAGACACGAACACCATATCCCATATCCTCCAGCAACTTCGCCGCTGACCTAACCTGTCGCAAAATACTACCGCTGCCCAGAAGGTTTATTTGAATGGCAGAACCCTTGTTGGATTCAGCGAGCAGATAACCGCCTTTTAATACCGTCTCTTCAAGATCGGGGATTTGTGGTATCGCTGGCATGACATAGTTTTCGTTGTAAATCGTCAGGTAATAGAAAAGATCTTCCTGCTCTTCATACATTCGGCGAATACCTTCACGAATGATGATAGCCAGTTCGTATGCATAGGCGGGATCATAGCTCTTGAGATTCGGGATGGTACTCGCCACAATCTGTGAATGTCCATCTTGATGTTGCAATCCTTCTCCATTCAGCGATGTTCTGCCTGCGGTTCCACCAAGAAGAAAGCCTCTGGTAAACATATCTCCAGCAGACCAGATCATGTCGCCCACGCGTTGAAAGCCAAACATCGAATAAAAAACATAAAAAGGAATAGTAGGAATACCATGGACTGCATAGGCTGTCCCTGCCGCCAGGAATGACGCCATTGCGCCTGTTTCACAAATACCTTCCTGTAATATTTGACCATCAACAGCTTCGCGATAGGGCGTAAGACTATCGGCGTCGACCGGTGTGTATTTCTGACCTTCAGGAGAATAGATACCAGCAATACTGAATAGTCCGTCCATGCCGAAGGTTCGCGCCTCATCCGGCACAATCGGCACCACGTATTTGCCAAGATGGTCGTCTCTTATCAGTTTCGCCAACATTCTTACCATGGCGGAAGTCGTTGAGATCTCGCGACTCCCTGAGCCGCGAGTCGCTTCAGAGAAAAGATCAAGTGGTGGCGCTTTCAACGATTTGCAATTAACTGTTCTGCTGGGGAGAAACTTGCCCATTTGTTGGCGCCGGTTGTTCACATACTGCATTTCCGGGCTATTCGGTTCGGGCAGGTAAAACCTCGCAGCGGCGGCATCATCCTCAGAGATGGGGATGTCATAGCTATTCGCTCTGGCAATTCTTTCTTCACGATTAAGGTTCTTTTTTTGGTGGGCGGTGTTTCGCCCCTGAGCCGAGGCACCCATCCCATCGCCCTTAACTGTTTTCACTAATATGACTGTCGGTTTGGTGGATGATTGAGACGCTTTCTTGAATGCCGCATACACCTTCTTTGGATCCTGGCCACCTCTCTTGATCTCTTTTAATTCATCATCACTCAGGGAATTCATCATTTTTTCGAGCTGTGGATTCCCCTCGATCCAGTGTTCTCTTTGAATGTCACCCGGAGAGACAGAATAGTACTGATAATCTCCATCGACTGCTTCTTCCATCCTCTGTCGCAACAGACCATCATGATCCTGGCCAAGGAGCCCATCCCAACCGGACCCCCAGATCACCTTCAATACCTGCCAGTCGGCTCCCCGAAAACTACGCTCCAGCTCCTGAATTATTTTTCCATTCCCTCTAACAGGACCGTCCAGTCTTTGAAGATTGCAGTTAATCACCAGGATCAAGTTATTAAGGTTTTCCCGCGATGCTATGTTGATGGTACCAAGTACTTCCGGTTCATCGGATTCCCCGTCACCAATAAAGCACCAGATCTTGCCGCCGTTAGCCGTTTTTAGTCTTCTGTTTTCCAGGTACTTGGCGAACCTCGCTTGATAAATTGCTGTCGCCGTGGACAAGCCCATCGATGCATTGGGCATTTGCCAAAAGTCTGGCATGGCACGGGGATGTGGATAGGAACTTAATCCACCGCCGGGTTGTAATTGCCTGCGAAAATGATCGAGCTGTTCCTGGTTGAGCCTGCCTTCAAGATAGGCGCGTGCATACACACCAGGCGCTGCATGGGGTTGCGGCGAAATGAGATCCCCGCCATATTGTTCATCTTTGGCCTTAAAAAAATAATTAAACCCGACCTCCATCATCGTCGCAGCAGAGGCATAGGTCGCAATGTGTCCACCAACTCCCGTTTCAGCATCCTGGGCTTGCAGCACCATGGCCATGGCATTCCAGCGGTTGATGTTTTCTATTCGCTTTTCAAGAGCAATATCACCAGGATATTGAGGTTGTTCGGAAACCGGGATGGTATTGATATATGGCGTATTAAGCGCCGCCTCATTAACCGCGATATTTCTCGCTCGCACATCATCCTGCAACATGTTCATCATGTCACGCACGCCATCATCACCAAAACGCTGATGAATGTATTCCATCGACTCAAGCCATTCCAGCTTGTCTTGCGCCATGTCACGGGATAAATCGGTTCTGGGATATTTGCTTGCCATCTTCCCTCGCCTCAACTTGTTGATCCGATAAGTATCAAATTGCCCATGGTCAACCAAATTGACTAATCTAACAAGTCATATCGGCAACAGAGAAAACCGCCAAGATTTCAGGTCACGCTGCCAAAGAATCACGTAATGCAACTATTTCACCTACGATGATCAGGGTCGGGGCAACGACTATCTCGCGCTCAACGATAGCAGCTATGGATTGAAGATTGCCAATGACAACCTTTTGATCCGGTGTTGTGCCTTTGGAAACCACCGCAACTGGAGTCGATGGCTCCCGACCATGACGTATCAATTCATGGCAGATTGTAGCCAGGCCACGAAGCCCCATGTAGAAGACTATAGTCTGGTTTTTATGTACAAATTCCTTCCACGCGAGGTCAACGATGCCATTTTTTGGGTGCCCGGTGACAAACCTGACCGACTGGGAATAGTCCCTGTGTGTTAAAGGTATTCCTGCATAAGCAGCGCACCCCGATGCTGCTGTTACACCTGGGACAACC
>CAZAZB010000049.1:0-15362 GCA_964489485.1 uncultured Pseudomonadales bacterium
TTCTCGCTGATGAAGGCTATGGCGTTGCACGAAATGTGACAGTGAAAATCAAAGATGTGCCTGTCGCCTATTTTCCTTACTTTCGTTTTCCATTAAACGACGAGCGCCTTTCCGGTTTCTTGATGCCAGGAATAGGCTACATCAGCGACGGCGGTACTGACATTTCCCTGCCCTATTATTTTAACCTGGCTCCAAATTATGACGCGACCTACACGCCCCGCAGCCTCTGGAAAAGGGGGCTAATCCACGATGCAGAATTTCGATACCTGACAAAACGAACCAATAACTATATCAATGGCGCCTTTATTAAAAAGGATGATATTTACGACAATCGAACAGCTATCGATTTGTCAGAAGATGGTACTATTTTACCATTCGAAAAGCAGGATCGTTGGTTACTTCATACCACTCACAGCGGTGCCTGGACTAAAAACTGGTCCACTTCCTTCACCTACAGCGCTGTCTCTGACACAGATTATCTACGAGACATTGGTGGTGATGTAGGATCCACAGCGACCGACAAGGCGACGGATCGGATCGATGCCAGCCTCGGCAAAAATACCATCCCGGCACTGAATCGAAATGCCTATGTTCGGTATCGCGGAGACAAATGGAGATCGACACTGTTAGTCCAGGGTTTTCAACTTATTGACCCTTTCGCACCAGAGCAATACGAAAAGCTACCATCGTTTATCACCAGCTATCGCGATACCTACAAGGGCCTGGTGCTCGACATGAAGTTTGACTACACCTACTTCAACAAGGATAACAGCGATATTGTGGGTCCACTGGCGACTTTCGGACAGCGAGCGGTCTTTGATGCGACCGTTGATGCCCCATTCAGGAATCAATGGGGGTTTATCATACCGTCACTCAACATCATTCATCGCAAGTACGATCTCAATGATGAACCAGACCTGGCACGGAGTAGCCCCGAGATAACAACACCTTCTTTTTCTCTGGATACAGGTCTGATCTTTGATCGATATTTCGATGCGTTCGGTAGTAAGTACCAGCAAACTCTCGAGCCCAGACTCTACTTCCTCTACGCTGGTTTCGACGAACAGGATGACCTGCCACAATTTGATGCCGGTGCATCAACGCCAAGCTATTCACAACTATTTCGCAAGAATCGATTTACCGGCTACGACAGAATTGGTGATGCCAAACAATTATCGGTGGGTATCAGCACAAGTTTTCTGTTCGCCGACACTGGAGCAGAATTTCTCAAAGCAAGCATCGGACAAGTCTATTACTTCCAGGATCGCGAGGTCATATTCCGACCTTTCCCATCAGACGACCCAACGGTCGGTTCCTCTCCCCTGTTTGCAGAACTGCGGATGAGGTTTGCCAACCATCTCTCCATTGCCGGGTCCTATGAGTGGGAACCGCGCGAAAACCGGTCAAATAGAGGAAAGTTTTCACTCCGGTATGTTTCAGACACAAGAAAAATACTCAATATATCCTACAGTTACACAAGCCCCGAGGTACAACAACTATTTAGAGGCTTGATCAGGACAGCCGAAGAATCAGACATATCCTTTATCTGGCCGATTCGTGGAAATTGGAGTTCAATCGGAAGATGGAACTTTGGCTGGGATTCGGATCAAACCATAGAGTCATTGGTTGGTCTTGAATATAATGATTGTTGCTGGAAGTTCAGAGTAGCCTACCGGCGCTTCTTGAAAAATCCAAGACTAATTACCATCACCGTGGATGATCCATCAAATCCGGGTAGTGACATAGGTGTACCATTTCTACAGCAACGCTCGGACTCCGGGATATTTGTGGAGATTCAGTTGAAAGGTCTCGCAAATTTGGGTGGCAGGTTAGACCGCCTACTGGAAGACTCCATCCCGGGATATCGGGCAAGAGAAGATCGAATAGGTTTGTAATGAAAAAATATTTCGCACTAATAGCTGCATTTGCCATGGCAACAATGCCGGCCACCTCTTATTCCGCGCTGATCATGTTGGATCGAATCGCGGCCGTCGTCGATGACGACGTAGTGATGCAATCGGAGGTTGAGTCTCGAATCAAGCAAATAAAGGCACAGCTAGCAGGCTCACCCGATGGAAGGGTTCCACCGGACGATGTACTAACAAAACAAATCATAGACCGCCTAATTATTGAAAGCCTGCAAATCCAGATGGCTGAACGTGGGGGCATCAAGGTCAGTGACGGAGAATTGAACGAAGCAATGCGTGGCATCGCAGATCAGAACCGACTGACATTGGCTCAGTTTCAACAGGCAATTGCCAAAGATGGAATCTCCTACGCCGATATGAGAGATCAGATTCGACGCGAAATTATGATTGGTCGGGTACAAAAAAGCATTATGCGTCGACGAATACAGATAACAGAAAACGACATCAGAAACTTTTTGGAATCTGAAGTGGGTGAAGTCATTACTGCAGACGAGTTTAGAGTCGCCCACATCCTATTGCCAATACCATCCAAAGCAACGGCAGATCAGGTTAAAAAAGTAGAGCGAGAAGCGAATCAGTTGGTTGCTGAGTTAGAGGCGGGTGCAGACTTCCAAAGCCTTGCGGTGGAAAAATCAGCAGGACAGAATGCACTGGAGGGTGGAGATCTAGGCTGGAGAAAGCCACTGCAACTGCCGACAATGTTTTCGGACATAGCGCAGGAAATGGCTGTCGGGGAAGTTCGCGGCCCAATTAAAAGTGGTAGCGGATTCCACCTGATTAAACTACTCGAAACAAGAGGGGCCAACGCTGAGGGACAGATTAAACAAACCCACTGTCGCCACGTGTTGATAAAACCTTCAGAAATTCGAACAGAACAGGAAGCTCGCGAGCTTGCCGAAAGTCTGAGAGAGGAAATAATCGGAGGTCGCACTTTCGACGAAGTCGCCAAACTCTATTCTGATGACCCTGGTTCAGCATTGAGTGGTGGTGATCTGGGCTGGACCCGATCAGGAATTTTCGTACCAAAGTTCGAAGAAGTGATGAGCAAGTCAAACGAAAACGAAGTGAGTGAAGTTTTTCAAACCGAGCACGGTTTTCACTTTCTCGAAGTAACAGGCCGGCGCGTTGAAGATTTCAGCGAACGATACAAGATGGGACAGGCCGAAAACTATCTGCGAAATCAGAAGTTTGAAGAAGAGCTGGAATCCTGGTTGCGCGAGATCAAGGAAGAAGCGTTTATCGAGATCCGAACATGATGGAATATCGACATTAGCACGCCTCGCCATTTGCCAGACCCAGCGGAGGATGCATGGATCGATCTTGCTATCACGCCGGGAGAACCCGCCGGTATCGGCCCCGATATTTGTGTCCAGACATTCGACACATTGCCTCAAAACATCCATGCAATCTATTTCGCTGATCCGAACCTACTCGCGTCTCGTGCACAAGATCTTCAGATAGAACTAACAATTAACGATTGTCGCGATGCTCGTGACTACAAAGATGGTATGTTAAATGTCTATCCCGTGGAACTCGCGACAAGCTGTAGGCCCGGACATCTCAATGTCGCAAATGCATCCTACGTTCTGGCCACGCTGGAATCGGCACTGGCGTATTGCCTGAACCAAAAGGCATCAGCCCTCGTCACAGGTCCTGTCCACAAGGCAATTATTAACGATGCAGGCGTTCCCTTCAGCGGACACACCGAATGGCTCGCCAGGCGAACAAATACGCCAAGAGTTGTCATGATGCTGGCAACAGGTAAATTACGAGTGGCACTCGTGACAACACACCTACCATTGCGTGACGTGCCAGATGCCATTACCCGTACCGATCTACGGGAAGTGATAACCATTACCATAAAAGACCTGCAGGACAAGTTTGGCATCCGTGACCCTAACCTCCTTGTTTGTGGACTTAACCCCCATGCGGGAGAAGGCGGTCATCTCGGAAAAGAAGAAATCGACGTTATCGCACCTGTCATAGAAGAAATGAAAGGTGAAGGTTTTAACCTAAATGGTCCAACGCCAGCCGATACGGCTTTCACCCCAGCACAACTACAGACAACGGATGCTGTTTTGGCCATGTATCACGATCAGGGTCTTCCCGTTTTAAAACATCAGGGGTTTGGTGATGCCGTCAACATCACCCTCGGTTTGCCCATCTTACGGACTTCAGTCGATCACGGAACAGCACTTGACCTTGCTGGTCTTGGGAAAGCAAATCCCGGCAGTCTCATGGCGGCAATAAAATACGCTGCCAATATTGCATCGATTCAACGTCAACCAACGCAAAAGAGATCATGAACAAACCGCGCAAGCGATTCGGTCAGAATTTTCTCACGGACAGAAATGTCATCGACAGGATCATCAGAGGAGTCAATCCGCAGGCATCAAACCACATCGTTGAAATAGGTCCAGGGCGTGGTGCGCTAACCCAACTACTCGTTCGTTCGGGATGTGATCTACAACTGATCGAGATAGACCGTGATCTTATCGCAATACTCAAGGAACAGTTTGCCGGCCAGGATATTCCGATTCATTCCACGGATGTACTGAAGTTCGATTTCAACAAACTTTTGGCACACATACCTTCGACACAGAGCGATCGCCCGCAGACATTTCGAGTGGTGGGTAACCTACCCTACAACATCTCAACACCGCTGCTGTTCAAACTCTTCGGATATTCCACACTCTTTTCCGATCTCACCTTTATGTTACAACTCGAAGTTGTCAATCGAATGACGGCAACGGCCAATAGCAAAAGTTATGGTCGATTAACGATCATGACGGATTACTTCTGCGAATCAGAAAAGCTGTTTGAAGTTCCACCGGGCGCTTTCACACCTCAGCCAAAGGTCACGTCAGCCATTATACGACTCATTCCGAGGTCTGTTCGAGAGGTCGAGGTCAGCGATGTGGATTTATTGGGGCGACTACTCATCACAGCATTCAGCAAACGGCGCAAAACCATCCGCAATGCACTAGGCACATACCTGACAACCGGGGAGCTTGAGCAACTTGGTATTGATCCCCGTCTCAGGCCTGAAAACATCGAGCCCAATGCGTATTTCCGGTGCGCAAACTATCTGTCCAACAGGCAGGACAAATGAGCACTTATGTTTTTGGGGATCTACAGGGCTGTTTCGATGAGTTTGAAGTACTACTCAAAAAAATTCAGTTTAAGCGTGCCAGAGACTCTCTTTGGTTTGTTGGCGATCTCATTAACCGGGGTCCGAAAAATCGCGAGACCCTCGATTATATTCTCAAGCAACCCAGAGTGACGACAGTGCTCGGCAATCACGATCTGCATTTTCTTGCAGTCGCAACAGGCAGCCATGAGATAACATCTAAAGATACTTTTCAGGACCTGCTTGATAGTCCCGATCTTGGCCACTATATCGATTGGTATCGCCAGCGACCGCTCTTATATCAGGAGAAACAAACTATTCTTGTTCACGCGGGGCTACCGCCTCACTGGGATCTCAACACCTGTGTCGCCCGCGCAAGCGAAGTAGAGAAAGCGATACAGAGTGAAGACTATCAAACCTTTCTTACCGGTATGTACAGCAACAAACCCGCTCCCTGGCGGGACAATCTAGGAGGTATCGAGAGGCTTCGGATGATCACAAATTACTTCACCAGGATGAGATTCTGCACTCTCAACGGCAAGCTGGAATTTGCTCACAAAACGACAGCGGAACCGCGGGGCTATTCACCCTGGTTCCAACACTCAAACTTGATCGCTGCCGACAAAAAAGTCGTGTTCGGACACTGGGCAGCGCTTGAGGGCATCACCGGTAGCAAGCAGCATATTGCCCTCGATACGGGGTGTAGCTGGGGGCGTTCACTCACTGCTTATCGCCTGGAAGATGAACAGTTTTTCTCAACTCCTGCTCTTTCAACTGGCTCGACATAGTGCTCACTCGATGATTCAATTAACCGGGCCTATCTTACTGATTCCCGGTTTTTGCGAAATTGTGTTATTAATGCCGAATGGCGACTGAAGTAAAAAAACAACAACAAAACCAAACCTTCCTCGTTGGAGGGGCTGTTCGGGATGAATTGCTGGGCCTGGAGGTCATAGAACGCGATTGGGTTGTTGTTGGTAGTACACCCTCAGAAATGAAAGCACTAGGATTTCGACAGGTCGGCAAAGACTTTCCAGTCTTCCTCCATCCGCGAAACAATGAAGAGTACGCTCTGGCGAGAAAGGAACGGAAGGTCGCACCGGGACACACCGGGTTCAAATTCGACACCAATAAAACCATCACGCTGGAAGAGGACCTGGGCCGCCGGGACCTGACGATAAACGCCATCGCCAGAACAAAAGATGGGCAATTAGTCGACCCGTATGGCGGTGTTCAGGATATCGAATCTCGTTGCCTCCGCCATGTTTCCGAGGCATTTTCTGAGGACCCGCTGCGCGTTATCCGCCTGGCCCGTTTCGCCGCCAGATTTACAGACCTTGGATTCCAGATTGCCCCGGAAACGCGGGCGCTTTGCACTCGTATGGTTGCACAGGGTGCACTGACCGAGCTACCACCAGAACGTATCTTTCAAGAGTTGAACAAAGCACTAGCCACAAATCGACCCGATGTGTTCTTCGAATTCTTGTCTGACATCTCCGCGGCACCCTTGCTCTGGCCTGAACTAAACGGGTACCCATTTGAACTGCTGAGCCGGAGTACTGTGCTGGCTAACAATGCCCAACGCTACGCTCTGCTATTTATTCAAACACCACCTGAAAATATCACTGTTCGCAGTCAGGCACTTAGAGCACCTCGTGGCTATCAAGATTTGGCGTTGCTGGCGAGCAGCCACAAAGACACCTACACATCGCTACAGAATCTGGAACCAGACCGCATTGTGGCACTTCTCTTTGTGGTCGATGCTTTTCGCAGACCAGAGAGATTCGAAGAATTTTGCGCGGTATGCCAGCTAATCTACGAATTCGAGGGGGGCCACCAGAAACTCCATCATTCATGGCTTGATCATTTCAGCAAAGCCCGACAGGTGACCAGAGCAGATATTGATCCGTCGCTCGCCGGTGTAGATATAGGGAAAGCCATCAGAAACAAACAGATACAGATCATTGGTTCAATCCTTAAATTAAGCAGTGATTCAAGAGATGGTTCAAGTAATGAAAACTAAAGTGCTTTTGATTACAGGTGGCGCAAAACGGATTGGTGCTGGCATCACCAGGGTGTTTCATCAGGCAGGTTTTAATATCGTTCTTCACTACAACCACTCGGATCAAGAAGCCAAAGCACTTCAACAAGAACTCAATTTACGGCGACCTCATTCTGTCACCTTACTCGGCATTGATCTTGTCAAGGACCTCGTCAAGGATGAGTCCTGGCAACACATGGAAGAGAGATGCATGAACACCTGGGGCAGGCTGGATGTGTTAATCAACAATGCATCTACCTTCTACCCTACCCATGTTGGTGATACCAGGGAGGATGATTGGAATGATCTAATGGGTGCTAACCTAAAAGCACCATTTTTTCTCAGCCAGGCGCTCGCTCCCTGTCTAAAAGAGTCTGCTGGGAACATCATCAATATCTGCGATATACACGGGCACAGACCCTTAAAAGGCTACTCTGTTTATAGCATTGCAAAAGCAGGCCTGGACATGATGACGCGCAGCCTTGCAAAGGAACTTGCCCCCGAAGTCAGAGTCAATGGGATAGCACCGGGGGTCATTCTTTGGCCGGAAGACAAGGCCGAAGTAAACAACGAAACGAAGGCAACGATCATCAGGCAAGTGCCTCTCAAGCGGCAGGGCGCACCGGAAGACATTGCCAATACCGCACTTTTTCTGGCACAGGATGCGCCTTACATCAATGGTCAGATACTATCGGTAGATGGTGGCATAACACTTAGCTAGGCTTCCCTAGGCTTCTCTTGCGATCGCGCGATAGCCAATATCATGCCGATAAAAGATTCCATCAAAAGAGATCTGTTCGAGCATTTTGTAAACCGCTCTCTGCGCGTCCCGTGTATTGGCGCCCAGGGCAGTAACGCCCAGGACGCGGCCACCATTGGTAATGACCTCATCATCTCGCAAGGAAGTTCCGGCATGGAAGACCTTGCCAGAAACTATATTCCCCAGCCCACTGATGATTTTTCCTTTCTCGTAATCATTTGGATAACCTCCTGATGCGGCAACCACGGTCACGGCAACCTGGTCTACAAACTCAATATCCTGCTCATTGAGAGTGCCTTCGATAGCGGAGACGCACAAAGCAGCGAGGTCTGATTTCATCCGCATCATCACAGGTTGAGTCTCTGGGTCCCCAAAGCGGCAATTAAACTCAATGACCCGTGGGTTTCCCTCTTTATCGATCATCAGACCGACATAAAGAAAACCAGTATAGGCGTATCCTTCTGTTTTCATGCCCTCAAGCGTTGGCTCAACAATCTGCTCAATCACCCGTCGGTTAACATCGGCAGTCACAACAGGCGCTGGTGAATAGGCACCCATGCCACCAGTATTCGGTCCTCTATCTCCATCGAAGACCGCCTTATGATCCTGGGATGTCGCAAATGGAATGAAATGGGTTCCATCAGAGATGATGATGTAACTGGCTTCTTCTCCTTCAAGAAATTGCTCAACCACCACTCGCGCTCCAGCTTCACCAAAAGCATGACCGCTCAACATATCCCGAATGGCAAATTCTGCATCGTCATGAGTGTGTGAGATCACGACACCCTTACCAGCTGCCAACCCATCGGCTTTGATCACCATTGGCGTCGCCATATTTCTTGCAAATTCCACTGCCAGATCTGCATCTTCAAAGCTGCCATAGTTTGCCGTGGGAATCCCATGGCGTTTTAGAAAGTCTTTGCTAAAGGTCTTTGATCCCTCCAACTGTGCTGCCGCAGCAGTCGGCCCGAAACAGGCGAGCCCCTCTTTCTGAAACCTGTCAACCATCCCCGCAACAAGTGGCGCTTCCGGACCCACTATGGTGAGATCAACCTTATGGTTTTGCACAAAGAGGACCAGAGCATCAAAGTCCATTACATCGATATCAACATTCTCTGTGATATCTTCAATCGCAGTACCGGCATTCCCCGGTGCTACGTATACCTTGCTGACGAGCTCCGAGCGTGCCAGCCGCCAGGCAAGCCCATGTTCTCTACCACCGCTACCTGTTACCAATACTTTCATGGCAAGCCTACATTTGGTTATCTATCAATTTATTGAAAACATTTGTAAATGGCATCTGTCAGGTGTAACTGTCATTCACCACTGCCAACTACAACTGTTGACTACAACTACAGTCACAACCACAATCACAATCACAACAATCAGCGGTCTAGTGTCTAAAGTGCCGCATCCCCGTGAACATCATCGCCATTTTAGCCTCGTCAGCAGCCTCAACAACTTCTTTGTCACGGATAGAACCACCGGGTTGTATGACGGCAACAATTCCTGCTTCTGCTGCTGCATCGATCCCATCGCGAAAAGGGAAGAAAGCATCCGATGCCATCACTGACCCCTTAACTTCTAACCCTTCATCCGCGGCTTTGATCCCTGCAATCCTTGCGCTATATATCCGGCTCATCTGACCTGCTCCTACGCCAATCGTCATTCCATCTCTGGCATATACAATGGCATTGGACTTCACATATTTGGCAACCTTCCATGCGAAGATCAGGTCCTGCTGCTCTCTATCTGTGGGCTGGCGCCTGGTCACAACCCGAAGCTCCTGAGCATCCAGTATCGTCAAGTCACGCTGTTGAACCAGCAGGCCGCCCATCACCCGCTTGTAATCAAATCCCTGGTTAGTGCCGGAGGCTGCTGTGGAACAATCCAGGAGCCGGATATTCTTTTTCGTCGATATTACCTCAGCAGCATCCAGATCAATTCCCGGTGCAATGATGACCTCAACAAACTGCTTCTTAATAATAGCGGTTGCCGTTTGTAGATCAAGTGGGCGATTAAAAGCAATTATTCCGCCAAAAGCGGAAGTAGGATCGGTCGAAAAGGCATTCTGATAGGAACCAAGAATGTCAGAGCCCTGCGCAACACCGCAGGGATTAGCATGCTTGACGATGACACAGGCAGGATCTTGAAAGGACATCACACATTCCAGGGCAGCATCGGTATCTGCGACATTATTATATGACAATGCTTTGCCATGAAGCTGAAGAGATGCTGCCACCGATACACCGGGATAACCCGCCTCCACAAATAGTGCAGCGGATTGGTGTGGGTTTTCCCCATAACGCATTTCCTGTTTCTTGACGAACTGCACTGTTAGGGTGTTGGAAAACGCTTGCTGTTCACTCTCTGCCGGATCGATCAGAGAACCCAAATAGTTCGAAATAGCAGCATCGTATCTTGCAACATGTTCAAAGGCCTTAACTGCCAGCTTAAAGCGCGTTACAAGGCTAACTGTGCCACCTGATGTTTCAAGCTCTTGAGCAATGGTGTCATAGTCATTTACGTCAACAACAACAAGGACGCTTTTATAGTTTTTCGCCGCAGAACGCAGCATCGCCGGACCTCCGATATCGATATTCTCAATCGCGGTTGCGAGATCGCAATCCGGGTCCGATACCGTTTCCTCGAAGGGATATAAATTAACCACGACAAGATCAATCGGCAAAATACCATGCTTATCCATAATATCCGAATCATTGCAGGAATCTGTTACATGCCTCCTTCCCAGGAGGCCGCCGTGAACTTTCGGATGCAGCGTCTTTACCCTGCCACCCATCATCTCTGGAAACCCTGTGTAATCTGATAGCTCCCGAACATCAAGACCCATGTCCGATAGCTGCTGGAATGTTCCTCCGGTTGATAGCAAATTTATGCCAAATTGCTGAAGCTTTTGTGCAAATTCAACAAGACCGGACTTGTCAGAAACACTACAAATCGCTGTTTTTATCGTCACATCTGTCATTCAAACATTCGACTTTCGCCGCCTCTGGAAAATAATACGAGTCCCGGGATGTAATGCCCACCCACTACAACAAACCATACTTAGTCAATTTCTTACGTAGAGTGCCTCTGTTCAAACCAAGTATGGCGGCAGTTTGACTCTGATTATTTCCCGTAGATTCCAATACGCATCTAATCAGCGGCGCTTCAATCTCTCTCAGCACCAGGGCATATAAGTCTGTTACCGGCTGGTCATCCATCGTCTCAAGATAATCTTTTACAGCGCCCCTAACGGCAAAGGCAAGTGCGCTATCAGAATGTTCCACCATCACCAACCCGCGTCTAAGAAGCTTTGCGCGATGGCTCAAGCCACGCCAGGTCATCGAAATAGCGATCAATCAAGTTAATCTGTTCGCACAGGGTATCTAGTGTATTGAATCGAGACTTATAAACTGGCACAAATCCAGGTAAGTTCTGCAGATACCAGCCAACATGCTTCCTGGCAATCCTTACGCCTTTATGTTCGCCATAAAAATCCGATAGCGCTTGAACATGGCCCTTCAGTGTTTCTTCTAGCAGGTCGTACGAAGGTTCAGGTAGTTTCTCGCCAGTCTCAAGGAAGTGTGTGATCGCTGCAGACAACCAGGGTCGCCCCTGTGCCGCACGACCTATCATCACGCCATCCGCGCCAGTTTTCCTTAAAACTGCCGATGCATCTTCTGGCGAGTTAATATCACCATTGGCTATAACCGGTATTCCAATGGCATTTTTGACATGGCTTATTGATTGATAGTCAACGTCACCAGCAAACCGGCAGGCACGCGTCCTTCCATGAACCGATAGAAGGGCAATACCATTATCTTCGGCAATTTTAGCAATCGTCACCGCATTGATTTCATCACGAGACCAACCAAGCCGTATCTTCAAAGTGACCGGTACGTCAACAGCACTAACAACTGAACTGAGGATTAATTTGACAAGTCTCTCATCTCTTAACAGAGCTGAACCTGCGGCTTTATTGCATACTTTTTTCGCTGGACAGCCCATGTTAATGTCGATAATTTGAGCACCAAGTTCCACATTTCGAACGGCGACTTCAGCCATCGCAATTGGATCGGCTCCAGCTATTTGAATCCACCTGGGTTCTGGCTCATCATGAAAACGGAAACGTTGTTGCGATTTTTCAGTATGCCAGACACGATTGTTGCTGGTGACCATCTCTGACACGACCCACTGCGCACCAAACTGACGGCACAGATTTCTGAAGGGCTGATCACTTACACCAGCCATCGGCGCAACGATGACATTGCTTGCACGACAATAGGGACCAATTTTCAGCATTTCGAATGAAGCAGAGAGTTAAAGCGAGGATGATACCAGCATCACTGGATTTCACCAGCTACGATGAACTACTTTCAGACTGAACCCCAGGGCTTCTTCGCCGGGGCGTAATATTTGCAATGAAAATCGAACTTCGGTGTTGGCCGGGATAAACCTTAAACCCCGAAGTTCACCGGCGAGATATTCTTGTGGACTGAAACGCCGCATCGCCACAACGCGGCCATTGATATCTTCAAACTGAAGCTCCAACAAAGGGAACTGCTGGCGAAAAATAGCACTATTCCTCAAAATTGCATCAACAGTCAGGGCCCCTTCGACACTATTATGCGGCCGAACGACGAGGTTCTGAGCGACCAAATCATCGTCGTTAACATAGTCCGGTAGCACACAGTTTACCCAGTGACAGACGGTGAGAAAGTAGGGCCTCATTCGCACATCCTGAGCGTAAAGGTTCTTGTTGAACCAGGCATATTGCGCCAAACCTGTTAGCAGCAGTATCACGACAATTAAGGAGGTAACAGCCGTCTCCCAGCCACGGAGTGTTGGCACTTCCCGCAACTCAGATTCTATGAGTTCCGCGCGATCATTTTCCAGATTGAGATGACCTACTAAGGCATCAAGATCATCATCTAGCCTGGCGTCACTCGCTTCAGCGGTATTCCCTGTCTCTTCATGGATACACTGCCCAATATCGTGCGAATCGGTGCTCGCCTGGTGTTGTGGCTGCTGATGAGACAAATTCGTACTCGAGAGATCGGGAGCCAGGACTTCATCATTTTGGCCCGGGATTTCCTCAACAAAACTATTCTCAACATACTGATTCCAATGGCTCCAGAACTGGCGAACAATTGTTTCGTCTGCGGCGGACCCATCAAAACCATCTAAAGGCACCTGGCAAGGCACATCGGTCGTATCGTGAATGTTTTCACACCGACTTTCTATCGAACTCTCCAGTCCTTCCTCTCCCAAAGTCAAATGGTCCGTCGTGGTTGCTTCGGCAGATTCAGCTTCCTTCTCTGACATAGCGAACTGCAAGGGAGGCGTAGGTGCGGAACCCTGGAGCCCCGGCAAAATTTCTGTCACACCGGGTAGCTTAGGAACCTGAATGATTTCATCGTCTGCCTGGAAGATTCGTAGACATGCACCACAACGAACTGCACCAGCCGCAACTTTTAGCTGTTCACCTGTTATCCGAAAGGACGTTTGACAGGAAGGGCAGCGGGTAATGATGTCATCTGGATCGTTCATTTTCTCGCATTAAGACATACCCAGCCGTCTTCAGAAATGTGTTCACCAAATACAACATTTCCTTCGTAGGCGGACATGACCCAATCTTTTTGTGATGCCATAATCCCTGACAGGAGCAAATCACCGCCAGGTTTTAACAAGGATATGAGCGTGGCCGAAAGATCAACCAGAGGCTGGGCGAGGATATTCGCAATGACCAGATCGTAAGAACCCTCGTAAAGACCATCGTAGGTCTCAGGCACAAGAGGATGAGGCGAGGCTGACTTGCTCTGGTCTAGCACCTTTAGTTGCTGGGGCAAACTCGTGTGTAAATGCTCACTAACATCATTTCTTGCCGCATTATCCCGAGATGCTCTTAACGCCTGCGGATCATTATCAATAGCGAGAACTTCTTTAGCACCGAGCAGAAGTGCTGCAATGCCTAGAACGCCAGAGCCACTCCCATAGTCCACCAGGTGTTTGCCCGCAACATCATATCCATCCAACCAACGCAGACACATTCTCGTTGTCGCGTGTGTACCCGTCCCAAAGGCAAGGCCAGGATCGAGGCGTACGACGACTGCATTCTCTGCTATTACCTCCTCACCAGAGGGACATATCCAGAGCCGGTGACCGAAACGCATCGCATGGAAACGAGACATCCACTCCCTCTCCCAAACCTTATCCGCCAACCCCTTGATTTTCGTAACGCTATGCCCCAATGCCTCTACTCGCGCCACAACTTCAACAGCATCAACTTGTTGTTCAAATAACGCACACACATCGAGGTTCGCCCAGAGCGGTGTTTCACCGGGCGCCGGCTCGAATATGGGCTTATCATCGTGATCGGTCACCGTGACAGAAACAGCATGCAGTTCCCATAACAAAGCTTCCAGTTGTTCCAGATTGTCTGCTCTCGCCTCTGAGGTCACTTCAATCCATTGCAATAGAACGGCCCGTTTTTACAATTTCTCGTTCCAAAAAGTTTACATCAACCTCTGCACTTCTGAAGTGCTCGTGGCGACAGATTAATTTTAGTAGTTCCAGGTTGGTGATAATACCCTCTATTTCATATTCACCCAGCGCGCGACTCATCCTGACGATAGCTTCATGGCGCGAGGGGGCAGCAGAAATAATTTTCGCAACAAGTGAATCATATTGATGGGGCACTGTGTACCCGGCATAGAGATGAGAATCAATTCGGATCCCGGGACCACCAGGCGTTTCCAGTCGTGTTATCAGACCTGGCGATGGATGAAAATTTTTGTCCTCCGCATTCACTCTACATTCAATTGAATGTCCTTGAAAATGAATATCCCCTTGTGAAACCGGAAGACCCTCATTGAACGCAATATCTATTTGTAGTTTCACCAGATCAAGACCCGTAATACACTCTGTGACGGGATGCTCCACCTGGATTCTCGTATTCATTTCAAGAAAGTAGAACTCACCATCTTGATAAAGGAACTCCAGGGTACCCAGGCCTCGATAGGCTATGTTTGCTGACAAGTGCACCGACTTTTCGCAGATGGCATCCAGTAGGTGAGGCTGAATATTGCTTGCCGGTGCCTCTTCGACCAATTTCTGATGTTTACGCTGAACCGAACATTCTCTCGTACCCAGATGGATGGCACTCCCGCAGCCGCCACCTGCAATCTGCACCTCTATGTGTCTGGCCCGGCCGAGAAACCTTTCGATGTAGAGATCGCCTTTTCCAAAAGCCAGGTCTGCCTCTCTTTGTGCTTCCAGGAACACCTGTTCGAGGTATCTCTCTTCGCGCACAATCCGGATGCCTCGCCCTCCTCCACCAAACACTGCCTTTAACAGGATAGGGTAGCCAACTGTCCTGGCTATGGACCTGGCCCTCTCAAGATCAAGCAGTCTGTTGTCTGAACCTTCAATGGTCATCAAGCCATTGGATTTCGCCAGGGACCGCGCCTGTGCCTTATCGCCCATGACACGGATCGAGTC
>CAZAZB010000050.1:0-7123 GCA_964489485.1 uncultured Pseudomonadales bacterium
GTCGAGTAGCGCCTTACATAGCCTGTGACCACCATCCATCAATGATCCATCTTCATTTAGAATAATAGGGTATGCCATGTCTACAGATTGGATTCGATCAAAATGCTTTGCGATCTCTCGTAATGTGGGTTCACGAGAATCGAACCAACAATTTTGATCCAGCTCTTTAATTGAGCTCAACGCCACATCAAATGATTCCAGACCCACTGCCTGATCCCATAGCTGCTCTGTATACCAGAGTAGCCTCTTACCATCTCGAATGGTTGTATGTTTTTGGACCATGTTCTCACCGGTATCAAGTTGTTCGGGTATAGTTCGGTTCAGCATCCTGTTTCCTGTGACTTCATCCTTCTGGGTAGAAGGATGTACATGTCGAAATCATCATTCCCCCTCATTCCCGATATTGATATAGCTTGATCTGTTGTCGGTGATTCATATAGGTTTCCTCTTTTAATATTAGGCAAGTGAGGTTATATGGAAGCGAGTGAACTCGACAATCTGGTTAAGGAAAGACGCAGTATCCGCGGGTACAAAAAGAAACCTGTCCCGCAGGAATTAATCGCCGAGATAATCGCGGTTGCCAAGGGAGCGCCTTCATCGATGAACACCCAGCCCTGGTTTTTCCATGTGGTCACAGGTGAGCCTCTGGAACGTATCAGGGAAGGCAATACAGAGAAGATGATGTCTGGCGCAAGTGTCGATCGCGAAATCAAGATGAATCATGGTTATGAAGGTGCTTATCGAAAACGGCAGGTTGATATTGCGAAGCAGTTGTTTGCTGTGATGGGTATTGCACGTGAAGATACGGAGAAGCGACAGGACTGGGTGATGCGCGGATTTCGTCAGTTTGATGCACCTGTGTCGATTGTGATGACATGTGAAAAAACGATGGAGCACGACACAATTTGCCATTTCGATCTAGGAGCAGCCGTTTATGGTCTGGTGTTAGCAGCGTGGACACGTGGTCTGGGTACAGTTATCAATGGTCAGGGCATTATGCAATCATCTGTCGTGCGCGAGCATGCAAAAATACCCGACGATCAAACCATCATGACCTGTGTGGCGATGGGTTGGCCAGATTTTGACTTTGCAGCGAACGATGTTAAATCTGTACGTGAGGACAATGACAATTTCGTGACCTATACCGGGTTCGAATAAGCCACCACCGAAAATTGCGAACACCGACAGCCTGTCCTCTGTTGGTTTCCAGGAAGATTATGAAGTACAAAATCGTGTTGTTCATTGCTCTGTTACTCAACGTTGCCTGTAGTGAACCCGTTGCGTTGGTTGGGGAAGCAGAGACGAATCGTATCAATTTACTTTTCAACTCGGTCGCAAGCCTGGGGGATGCTCAAACCAGCCTAATGATGGAAAAATGGTCACGAAGCTGCGCTCTGTGTCATGTCAATGGAGAAGGTGGCGCCCCAATAATGGGTGATGCAGAAGCCTGGTCACCGAGGCTGGCGCGAGGAAATGTTGAGCTCTATGTCCACACCATTGAAGGATTTAACCGGATGCCACCTCTGGGTTACTGTATGGATTGCGAAGACAAGGACTTCGCCCTAATGATCAAAATGATGTCAGGAGTAGACAAGTGATTACGCGGCGGAGGTTTGTAGCGACGAGTGCCCTGGCAAGTCTTTTTAGTGTTCTGCCCCATGCAAAAGGTATCAGTGGTGTAACTGGTGCGCCATGGCGAAACTGGTCAGGAGCTCTCGTCTCACACCCCAAAGCGCGGTTGAGCCCTGCCAGTGAAGATGAATTGATTGCCATCTTGAAACAGGTAAAGGGTACTATTCGCCCTGTCGGCGCTGGGCACTCGTTTAGTGCATTGGTGCCGACGGATGATAATCTTCTTATTCTAGATCAATTAGACGGCCTTATCGCGACTGATAAGCCAAATCTAACAGCGACTCTCGGTGCAGGAATGCGACTTTCAGATGCTGGACCGCTGCTGGATTCAGTCGGTCAGGCAATGATCAACCTGCCTGATATCGACAGACAAACCCTTGCGGGTGCGCTGGCGACCTCGACACATGGCACCGGCAAGACAATGAAATCCATGTCGGGTTATTTAACCGGGCTTCGCCTTGTTACACCCGGCGGTGAAATCAAGGACCTAAGTGAAAATAACGAACCAGACTTGTTCAATGCTGCAAGGGTGTCCCTGGGCGCGCTCGGTGTTATCACAAGGGTAACCTTCCAGAATCGTGAACCCTTTAATTTGCGAACACGCACCTGGGTTGAAGAAACGGAAAGTGTCGTTGATAAGTTTGATGTCTATACAAGCCAGTATGAACATTTTGAAATGATGCCAATGCTTCACTCGGAATATTCATTCGTCATTGCCAATGAGGAAACCAATGATCCGGTGAAGGAAGTTGCAGAAGAAGATAGTGGGGATTTTCTATCGCTTCTCGATGCCACGCCGGTCATGTTGCGTGGTGCGCTTATCAGGTCTCTGGCATCAGACATTGAGCCTGCTGAATCGGTTGGGAAGTCCTATGATGCACTAACAAATCTGCGCTTCGATCGGTTTAATGAAATGGAATATTCCCTTCCTGTGGAAGCAGGACCAGAATGCCTACGAGAAATCCTAAGAGTTGTTGCTGACGAATCTATTGATGTGGTGATACCGCTGGAATATCGAATCATCGAAGGTGACGATACCTGGCTTGGGATGTGCGCTGGTGGACCCAGGGTCTCGATCTCTGTGCACAGAATGGCAGGCTATGATCATCGACCCTACTTTGACAGGGTAGAGCCTATTTTCTGGAAATATGGTGGCAGACCTCACTGGGGTAAAGTCCACACGCTGGGTTATGAAGAGTTGAGCGCGCTTTATCCGAGATTAGACGATTTCATTGCCCTGCAACAATCGGTTGACCCAAATGGGCGGATGTTGAACGCGCATCTCAAAAAGCTATTTGGCTATCAGGTCAATTAGGTGCCCGACGAGTTAAATTCACGAACAGGCTAGAAAAACATGACCAATCAAGACTCCAGTCCAGTCATTGCGTTTGACAAGGCTGTCATCCATGCCGGAAACAAGGGGCTGGATATCGATCATGACGAGGTTGCTGTCAAGGTAGATCAGTTGATGGCGACGATGACCCTATCGCAGAAATTGAATGAGATCAGGGGTAAGCAGAATAATGCGATAGATGGGCTTTACCATGCCGGTGGTGACGATGATCTAGGCCTCCCACCATTCAAGATGGTTGATGGTCCTCGTGGTGCGCGTGCGGGTATGGCGACTGCATTCCCAGTGGCCATCGCTCGCGCAGCGACTTTTAACGTTTATCTTGAACGCCGGGTGGGGCTAGCCATGGGGCTCGAAGTTGCTGCGAAAGGTGGTAACGTCATCCTTGCACCGACCATCAATTTGTTAAGGCATCCGGGTTGGGGTCGTGCCCAGGAAACCTATTCAGAAGATCCGTTTCACATGGGCGCCATGTCCGTTGCCTTTATTAGCGGCGCCCAGAACCACGTACTGACCAGCCCGAAACACTTTGCCTTGAATAACCTCGAAATCACGCGATTTGATTTGAGTGCGAATATTGATGCCAGGTCATTACATGAGGTTTATCTACCTCATTTCAAACGTAGTATTCAGGAGGCCGCGGCTGCGTCGGTGATGAGTGCCTACAACAAAATGAATGGCGTTTATTGTGGTGAGCAACCCATTTTGCTAACGGATATATTAAGGGATAATTGGGGCTTTAGAGGCTTTGTCGAGTCCGATTGGTTCCTTGGGACCCGGTCAACGGCGGCGGCGATCAATGCGGGAATGGACATTGAGATGCCTGCTGCTTTTCGATACACAGACGAGAAAATAGCAGAGGCAATAGCGTCTGGCGATCTCTATGAGGACGCCATCCATCGAAATGCCCGCCGTGCTGTGTATCAGAAAATTGCATGGTGCTTAACTGAGATGGAACAACCTGATGAGTCTGTGGTGGAGTGTGTCGAACATACTGACCTTGCAAGGGAAGTTGCCGAGCAGTCTTTCGTACTGCTAAAAAACAGAAACATTCTGCCAATCGAAGACCGGGAAGGTTTATCTATCGCCATTATCGGTGACCTGGCAGACACCGTCAACCTGGGTGATAGGGGTAGTAGCTATGTGACATCAAGTGAGGTGTCGACACCACTCAACGGCATTAAATCTCTGGTTAAGCAGGCAAGGGTCACTTACTTCCAGACGGATGACAATCTGGAAGCACTTGGCGACTTTGACCTTTCAATTGTTGTTGCCGGGCTCACCTATGTAGAAGAGGGCGAGTTTATCCCAACCCAACAACAGGAGTCTGAAGGTGGTGATCTGGCGCGGGGCGGCGACAGACAGGTTCTGGATCTACCGGAACACCAACTTTCCTTGATTGAACGAGTATCCAGGGCTGCGACAAAAACCGTGGTGTTACTGGAAGGCGGTAGTGCGATTCATGTTGAACCCTGGATTGAAAAGGTGGATGCACTGCTGATGGTCTGGTACCCGGGACGTGAGGGAGGCAGGGCGATTGCCAATGTGCTTTTTGGAAACGTTTCACCTGGCGGGAAATTGCCAGTTACATTTTCGAAGTCAGCAGATCAGCTTCTGGAATGGGATATCAATGCGCTTGATGTCGATCATGATCTTCTGCATGGGTATCGTTACCTCGATCATCATCAGCATCAACCCTCCTTTCCTTTTGGCTTCGGGATGAGCTATACCTCCTTTTATCTGGATGGTCTTCAGGTTGAAAGAACGAAAAATGGTTTCGAGGTCCTGGTCTCGGTGAGCAATACCGGGAAATATGCCGGTGATGAAGTCGTTCAGGTCTATGTGAGCTGCACGGATTCAAATGTGTTTCGTGTGCCAAAAGAACTAAAAGGATTCGGTCGGGTCAGTCTTGCCCCGGGAACAAGCGTGGATCTTGCCATTGAAATATTAGATGAAGATTTAAAGTTCTATGATATGGAGCAAAATGGCTGGACTCTTGAACCTTGCCAATATGATTTACGCCTTGGTACTTCGTCTGGGGATCTACCTCTTGTTTCCAGTTGGAACTACGATGGCGTCGAATGGCAACCTGTTTAGGGCCGTTTTTTTGCGCGCGACAGTAACTTAAGTGGAGAATAAACATGGCTCAATGGCATAACTGGTCTGGTCGGCAGACATCAAAGCCGAAAATGATGACATTCATCCGCAGTGAGGCAGACGCCTGTGCGACCGCTGTCCAGGCGCAACGATCTGAACATTCCATTCGAGTGGTTGGCTCTGGTCATAGCCATTCAGCGCTGGTGCCGCATGACAGTATTATTGTTGATGCCTCGGGTTTGTCTGGTGTGATTGATGTCGATAAAGAATCCAGAACAGCCTGGGTCGGCGCCGGTTCTAAAATTTATGCGCTCGGTAAGCCACTCCATGATGCAGGTCTGGCACTTAAGAATCAGGGGGACATCGATCGTCAGGCAATCGCGGGCGCTTGTGCCACTGGCACACATGGAACAGGCAAGGATCTGCAGAATTTATCCGCGTCGGTTATCGGCGCGACGATCGCCCTGTCATCTGGAGAACTAGTCCAGTGTAGCGCCAAAGAGAATGTTGAACTGTGGCAAGCGGCACGTCTTAGTCTGGGCGCGCTTGGCATCGTGACAAGATTACAATTACAACTCTGTCAATCCTATCGATTGAAGGAATCAGGCTACAACGAAACCTACAAGGTGTTGGTGCCAGAAGTGGATAGCCTCGTGGAAGCCAACGAGCGCTTTGAGTTTTTCTGGTATCCGAAGACCGATGAGGCAACAGTTAAAGTGATCAACGCGACACAAGAGGAACCGCAGTATCCACTTGCCGATGAGGGTGCACGACTGGCATGGAACTACGAGGTATTACCCAGCCATCGGCCCCATTTCCATACAGAAATGGAATATAGCGTTCCAGCTGAACAGGGGCTTGCCTGTTTTGCTGAAATTCGCGAGCTACTCAGGCGTGATTTTCCAGAGGTTGCCTGGCCGGTAGAGTATCGAACCGTGGCGCAGGATGATGTTTGGTTGTCCATGGCATATGGGCGGGCCACTGTAACCATCTCTGTTCATCAGGATATTGCTGTTGATGAAACCGATTATTATCGAGCTTGCGAGGAGGTTTTTCTGTCCTATGGCGGACGACCGCACTGGGGCAAGGTCAACTATCTGGATGGTGCAAAGATGGCGGCCATTCACCCACAATGGGAAAACTGGTGGTCAGTCAGAGATCGATACGACCCTGAAGCTGTCTTTTTGAATGACTATTTGAAAGCGCTGCGGCCATAAAGCGCTGCGGCCATAAAGCGCTGCGGCTAAAAAACGCTGCGGCCTAACTGTTATCACTAGCAAGAATATCCAACGCAATAGCTTCAGCGACCTTGATGCCATCAATTGCTGCCGACAGTATGCCGCCTGCATATCCGGCACCTTCTCCCGCCGGGTAGAGCCCTCTGGTGTTAACACTCTGGAAATCATCTCCACGCTTGATACGAATAGGTGATGAGGTCCTCGTTTCAACACCCGTGAGAATCGCGTCTTTCATGGAAAACCCGCGGATTTGTTTGTTGAATTCTGGAATGGCTTCCCTGATCGCGTCGATGGCAAAGTCCGGGAGTAAACTGGTTAGGTCACAAAGTGTGATACCGGGTTGATAGGAGGGTTCCACGCTGCCGAGTTCGGTAGATGGTTTCCCGCTCATAAAATCACCCACTAACTGTGCAGGTGCATTGAAGTTTGCGCCGCCAAGCTGATAGGCAAGACTCTCTAACTTTTGTTGTAGGGCGATACCTGCAAATGTATCTCCGGGAAAGTCTTCTTCTGGCGTGATACCGACCACTATCGCTGAATTGGCGTTACGTTCGTTTCTGGAATACTGGGACATGCCATTTGTCACGAGCCGGCCTTCTTCTGATGCTGCCGCGACTACGGTACCACCGGGGCACATGCAGAAACTGTAGACACTTCTGCCATTTTTGCAGTGATGAACAAGTTTGTAGTCAGCGGCACCGAGTATCGGATGCCCGGCCTGATCACGGAATTGAGCCTGGTCTATGACAGATTGTGGGTGTTCGATACGAAATCCAATAGAGAAGGGTTTTGCTTCCAAATAGAC
>CAZAZB010000050.1:7223-15278 GCA_964489485.1 uncultured Pseudomonadales bacterium
TCCGGGTATCCGGGTTGATCAGACACAGATACCGGCGCTATAACCGGAAGACCATGCCCATTGAAAATTAAAGCCACCGAGGTGGCCACTGACATCCAGCACCTCGCCAATAAAATATAAACCGGGATGCTCCTTTGCTTCCATGGTTTTTGAACTGATGCCATTAGTATCCACACCACCAAGCGTCACTTCCGCGGTTCGATAACCTTCCGTGCCAGAGGGTTTTAGCCTCCAGTTGCTGATATGTCTGGCGAGTGCTTCCAGTTCCTTGTCTGGATAGTCTGCCAATGTGCGATCCCTTGTGGCTGGCCACCACAGATCCTGCAATTCATTGACCAATGCTACTGGCAATTGTTGGCTGAGCAGGGTTCTAAGTAAGATTTTACCATGCGACGCTTTCGATTTTGTCAACCAGGTGGATACATCCACATCGGGTAGTAAGTTGACTGAGATTTCCATTCCCGGATGCCAGTAGCTGGAAATTTGAAGGATAACAGGGCCGCTCAGTCCTCGATGTGTAAACAACATCTTTTCTGTAAATCTCTGTCCGTCACATGCCACCTCGGCTTCAATTGAAACACCGGACAAACGTTCGCACATTTGTTTTTTGTCATCGCTGAACATCAAGGGGACCAACCCGGCTCGTTTTTTGGTGAGTGACATTTGAAATTGGTTCGCGATGTCGTAACCCATGCCGCTCCCGCCGAGTGTTGGAATGGAAAGCCCTCCGGTGGCGATCACCAAAGACTCACAGGTCAGGTTAGTGGGGAGGTTGTGTTTGTTTTTGTTAGATGACAGCTGAATCTCATAACGAGGGACATCTTCTGTTGCCTTGCCGGAAGAAACTCCAACAATATCACAGTGTCTTTCAATCCTAACGCCAGAGACGGCGCATTCTTTTAGTAGCATATGCCGAACTTCAGATGAGGACCCCCGGCAGAAAAGCTGGTGATGTGCACGCTGTTCATAATCGATCTTGTATGCCTCAATAAGATTTATAAAGTCCCATTGGTCAAATCGTTTCAGTGCTGCTTTGCAGAAATGCTGATTGTTGGAAAGAAAGTTATTGGCTTCCACCACCTGATTAGTGAAATTGCATCGACCACCGCCGGACATCAAAATTTTCTTACCGACCTTGTTGGATTTTTCGAGAACCAGCACTCGCCGACCGCGCTTGCCTGCGGTAGCGGCACAAAATAGCCCCGCTGCACCGGCACCAAGGATGATGACATCATAGTTTTGGGGCGGGTTTTCGAGCGGGTTTTTAGATGGGTGGTTTAGTGAGTTTATGATGGTTAGGTTTTGTCTGGATGATGGTTCGATTCAAGTTCCGACAACAGGAGGTTCAACTTCTCTTTGTCTGCATGATGGATAAAAGGACCCCCTAACAATCTGACATTCGGCCCGTTGACGCAATGTCCCAGGCAGACTGATCTCTCCACCTGAACATCAAGACCACGGCACTCGATTTCAGCCTCGAGAAAACTAGCGAGTTCTTCAGAGCCTCTAAATGCACAGGAAGGCTGACCTGAAAAAGGCCTGAAGTTCGTGCATAGGATGATTGTTTGCATGAATATCTGCGTAGTGCCTAAGGGGTGAGCCTGTTTCGTTCGGCGGTGAAATATAGCATTATTCACTAGATCAGAGAACCAGATCTGGGAATCAGGTCTTGAAAAGGATAGAGGCATGCCAGCGCTACAACATTTTGATAAGACGTCATCTCAAGAGGAAATCGAACAGGCAATGTTGTCTGACGGGGGATGTATCTACGATGGATTGCTACCGGAAGAATTGTGCGATGAACTGATGGCAGACTTTCGCCCGCACATTGATGCTGCACCCTGGAACAATGCAGGCGCCAATGATGCAAAGCTCGAGGGCGAAAAATTCTTCGGATTACAAACAAAACGCTTTCATGGACTGCCTTCCCTTTCCGCAAAGTGCGCCGATGTCATCACACATCCGCTGTTGAACTCCCTTGCGGAGTCTCTGCTGGGTCGTGGTGAACGCTGCCGTACTATTCGTGTCAGCACCCTGGAATTAATGGTGCTGGGTAATGGTCAGGCGGATCAGATGCTACACAGAGATTTCGATTCCTGGCAATACTTTAAGAGAGACAGGACCTTAAATGCTCTATGCAGTGCCAATATCGCAATGTGTGATTTTACCACGACCAATGGCGCGACGGTGGTGGTGCCAGGCAGCCATCAATGGTCTGACGGGCGCGAAGCGAAACAAGAAGAAACCTGCCTTGCCACAATGAAAAAGGGTTCAGCGTTGCTCTATAGCGGTGATGTATTACATGGCGGTGGTAGCAATACGGAAGATCATATACGAACAGGTTTGTATATTGGTTATATACCGAGTTGGTTGACCGGGCTTGAAAACCACCTCATCACTAACGATCCTTCAGTGCTTAACCAATTTAACGAAAAAGTACAACGACTTCTAGGCAAGCTGCCTGACGGTTTTATGGTGGTTCCATGATCTCGCGAATGTGTGCGACATCAAGGCACCTTGAGGCTATCCAGTTTAATATTGTTGGCGAGAACAACCCGACCTTTGTCATCCATAATTTGTAACAAGATTCGCCGCGTTTGCCAGTCGATCTCTATGACACCAAAATTTGCGTCGTAGTAGGGTTCACCAATTCGGTTAGGACCCGGTTCAACGATGATATTGGACACCCAGTTTGAGAGGGGAAGATTCAGCGAGGAAGCTGTCATTTCCCAGAGAGGATAGGGGACATCTTTCTCCAATCGGTAAATCGCCGCTGAGTGTTTATCCCCGGAGACAAGCACCACGCCATTGGCTTTTGTCTTGTCTAACAAGCGAAAGAATCGATCCTGTTCTTTTGGCAGTGTACGCCATGCTTCACGGTAGTGACCCTCGGCGATCATCTGGATTGATGTTGCAATAATCCTGATTTCCGCCTGCTTGGTTAATTGGGTTTCCAACCATTGCCATTGTTCTTCACCGAGCATTTGCTGATCTTCATTGGTCGAAGGCAGATAGAGTCCTGATGGGTCAGGTGATACAGGTTTTGGAGTTGGCTTGTAGAGTGCTGATCTAAAATAGCGAGTGTCCAAGAGGATAAACTGGACACGACGCCCCGGTGGGCCTGAAATCCGGGCGTAATAGACGCCATCTCGTGTTGATCGCGGGTCATCTGTGTGTACTGCCCAGACATGTTTGAACAAGTCCTGAGAACGTTTTTTATAAGGCCAGTCACCACCGGCATCATCAAGGCCGAAATCATGATCGTCCCAGGTGACCAACAGCGGTAGTGATGCGCGAAGTGCTGAAAAGTTTCTGGACTCAGCCAGTTGACCATAAGCCTCTCTCAGGCTTTTTAGATCAGGATCATTGGTTTCATCGGCGGCATAGACATTGTCTCCAATGAGCAGCATGACATCGCCGTTGGAATCGCGAATAACATTGTAAATGTCGTCGTTTTGAACGGGGGACGCACAGGACCCGATTATGATCCTGCTGATCGTCTGATGACTATCGAGTGGTGCAGATACCATCGGTCTGGCCGGGCTGAACGGTTCTTCTGGTGGATAGGCTTGTTGAGCAAAGCTTGAGGATGCGGGCAGGATGAGCGCCAGCAGCACAATCAGTGCAAATTCAGGCCTAAGGTGCTGCATGGTCACTGATCAAGAAGATACTTTTGTTGCCCGGACGAAAGCATCGAGAGCGACACCGGATAATTCCTTGCCGTGACCGGGATCATTGACCACGGGTCGATTTAACACCGTCGCGCTACTGATGTCGAAGTCAGGCATTGCATCAGTGAACTCAGAAACACCGGGTAGTAGCGCTATGTCCTGTGGACCGCCAACACCCTCTTCGATATTACTTGGATCGTGCCCGATATAAATGAATGTGCCAGATGGTTTGACTGCTTTTAACACATTAGGCAGCCACTTCCGGCGTTCCTCAAGACTGGTATGAAGATAAAGCACAGCGACAAGATCGTATGCTTCTTCCTCTAATGGCGTATTAGAGACGTCATTGGCAATCCACTTCACAGAGACCTTTCTTTTCTCCCCTATCTGTCTTGCCTTATCAATGCCCACCTCTGAGAAGTCAATACCGGTTGAATCCCAGCCCTGTTCTGCAAGCCAGATCGCATTCCTGCCTTCACCGCAGGCTATGTCAATGGACTTGCCTGGCTTAAGGTCTTTCACTTCTTCGTAGAAAAGTGCATTAGGCCCCGCAGACCAGATTAGCTCTTTACTGGAATAGCGTTCGTTCCATTGTTCTCGTTTTGACATGTCCTGTTATCCGTTTCGAAGAAAGGCGATTATTGTCGCTTTTTATAAAATCGTTTAACGCTGTGTTGGCGATGGTGATCCAGAACTTGCTCCAGGGTCCTGCCGATTTTTGAGCAGATTCGGATTTGTTCCAATCTGGGCCAGGTAGACCTTTCACCTTCCAGCACCAGTTCATCTATTTCCTGGGTAGTGAGTTGCCCAAGCAACTTCTGTGGGTCGATAAAATTGAAATTGGGAATAATATTGACATCACCTTTGTAGTCCTGGGCAACAACGGAATAGAACATGCTCATGGCCTTGCCAACGTCGGGTATCTGGCGCAGGTATCGGCGGCTGAATCTTTCACCACTTTTAAGAAGTTCGTGTGTGGAAAGACGAATCAAGTTTTTGGCACCTTCAGGGAGTGGGTTGTACTGATCCCCTGTCATCATGGCAAGTGCCAGAGGGTTCGCCTGGCTGACAATATAGTGATTAACATCGTACAGACGCGCCAGGCGTTTTGCCGGAAGGTCGTCTGTCACGGCACCATCTACCCATCTGCGATTAGGCAAATAGGGCTGCGCCTCGCCATAGACATTTTTTGCCATCAGCATGACCGGTGGAAAAACACCTGGAACCGCACAGGAAGCCATCACTGCGGTGCGAACATAGACATTGGGTGATGTCACGGCATTCATCAGTCGCGATGTTTGATGCTCTTCATAGGGCGCAATGGTGATACTGATTCTGCGACCTGTCTTCTCGTATGCTTCCTGAAAAGTGATGTCAGGGATGACAGATTCAATTGTCATTTTCAATGATGCAGAATCAACCTGTTGGCGAATCAGTGCCTTGGGTTTGCTATCGATTTCTTCCTGAAGGGGATCTATAAGCCCATCTTTGGCAAGTAATTCTGTTAGCTCCTTGTCGTCATAAGTGCCCACGACAGCTGCGAAAACGGAACCGGCACTTGATCCGGAAATAACATTGGGCAGTAGGTCGTGCTCCAGCAGGGTCTTGATGACACCACGATGAAAATGACCAAGGGATCCAGCGCCACTTAACATCAGGGCGGATCGCCCGAAGCAAAGACTTGCGCGTTCGAAAAAGTCTAGCTTGTCTTCGCCGGTTATCTCTTTTGATTCCGGAATATTGGAGATATGAATGAGTGCATCGACAATCTCGTCAACATATTCTTCTATCAGATGCTTGGTGCCGTATTTGGCGCGCTCGTAGAGGGTCGATTTACCCATGCCGCCCTGATTGCCGTGGATACCTTCATTTAAAGAGAATAGTAACCCGACATCGTCTTGGTTGGTCTTCAGTTCGCGTAGCGTCGCGATGCGGCTTCTGATATTTTCGTAATCGTAACTTTTTGATTTTTCGGTTGATTTCCACTTGTCACGTCCTGTGATGAGGTCGTGCTCCTTTGCCGCAGAAACCCACTCTTCATAGCTGTCGGATTGACGCATTCTTCTGTCAAGACGAGACAAGGTCGCAGTGTTGGACATGGATAACATCGATGAAACTCCTTATCGGATCATAATCGGATCATTGAAAATCAATTTATGTTGCAGTGCATTATAAATGATTCAGTGAGGAATCCCAGTCGCTTGTTGCAGTGCATCTAATCGTTTGATTTCTGATTTGAAAACCTGTGTGTCCTCTTCTGAATATTGGCCGGATATGATCATTTTTTCGAAGAGATCACGCGCCCTTACTATGTTTCCAGCCAGAGCCAGAGTCCCTGCGAGCTCCTTATCAACATTCCAGCCTTTCTTGGAAATGGTCTCAAGGTGATTAAGGGCCTCGTCATACTCACCTATCAAGATATAGGATGTGCTGATATTCCTGTGGGCGAGGGCGGCATTCGGGTAGAGTTTCAGGACATGCGACCATAGGGAAATAGGTGTTTTCCAGATGCCGACCTGTGCATGGGTCAGCAACCCAAGGGAGAGTAGCGCGAACAGCACGAGTGAGAGGGTCACGCTTCTGACTTTCGGATACTTGAGGTAGGCGTTAACGAGAAAAGTTGAAATAAGCACCAGTAGTGGCAGGAGTGTTAAATAGGTATAGCGATCTGCTGCCGTCGCTGAACCAACATGGATAATGCCAGAAGCGGGAGAGAGGCTGACGAGATAGAGCAACCAGCAGCAGAGAAGGAGTGTCCTTCCCTTAAAAGCAAGGATGATACCCAGGAGTGAAATGGCGAGGATAGCGGCTAGCGATGGAAGCCAAAACATAGCTTCACCTAGTTCTTCCAGGGGTGGAAATGGATAAAACGGAGAGAGGTTGAGAGGCACAAAAAGATGGTAAATGTAGAGCGCGACGCTGCGAATCGCTGTTTGAAGTGCTTGTGTAAGGGATAAAGACTCAGTCGACAGGGCTTGTGTCTGTGTGAGGATGGTGGTCAGGATAATGAGTGCCGTCAATATGAAATAGACTATTTTGTCAGGCATTAGTAGCCTGAAGGCCTGGGTCCAATCTGAGACTCTTGTCAATCGTTCGGGAATTTCTGCACGTCGAAGAATGAAACCGTCCAGAAGGATGAGTAGAGCCGGAAGTGTGACTGCCATGGATTTTGAAAGTAGAGCAAGAATAAAAAAACCGAGCGAGATGATATACCACCGTCGTGAGACATCAATCGATGGTTGTTTGCGATAATAAATATAAGTGAGAATTGAGAGCAGTGTAAAGAAACTATAGAGCAGGTCTTTTCTGGCGGCGACCCATGCCACAGACTCGACTCTGAGCGGGTGTATCACAAAGAAGACAGCAGAAAGCGCTGCGATCAGATAAGCTTTCCGTACATCAGGCATCAGGAAGGAAGCCAGCAGTTTGACGAGATGGAATACCAGGATGCTGTTCAGGAAATGAATGAACAGGTTGGCCAGATGATGCCCGCCCGGCGACCAGCCAAACAGCACAAAATCGAGCGTATGGGAAAGCCACGAAATTGGATGCCAGTTTGCAATGATGGGGTGAGTGAATATCCAGGCTGTATTTGCCCAGGTAAATGCTCTTAACTGCTCATTGTTGAATATATGTTCACTATCCCAGACAAACTGGTGTGAGATTACCTGCCCATAACAGAGGAAAATGATTAACCCCAGCAGCAAAATAACCAATGTGTCTTTTTGAATGTTTATAATGGGACCACCTGGATTAAAAAAAGAAAAATGCTTAACAGGCAACTTGTCAAAAAATTAGTCGATAGTGAGTTTAGCAAATACATCGTATCTGGTGTGGCTGCTGTGATAGTGGACTACACTGTTTTATTGATCATCACGGAACAGTTCGGGGTCCATTATATGGTCTCGAATCTCGGTAGTTATATGGCAGGGTTGTTGGTTTCCTATACCCTGAACACGCGCTGGGTATTTCGATATCGCAAATACGAAAAAAAGACAGCCGCAGAGTTCTCTATTTTTGTGTTGATCGTGTTGGTTGGCTTGTTGATCAGCGAATCGATGATCTATCTGTTGGTTGAAGAATACGACCTGCAATATACCTGGGCGAAATTGATGTCGATTGCGGCGATTTTTGTGTTTAATTTCCTTGCTAAGAAAAGGTTTTTATTTTCTCAAAATCAGGATTGAAGAAAGAGTGATAAAGGATCAGAAACTGGTGGTCGTTATGCCTGCGTACAACGCGGCCGAAACACTGGCACAGACCGTGGCAGAAATCCCGATGGATATTGTTGATGACATTATCCTGGTGGATGATGCGAGTACAGATGAGACCGCAAGGTTATCCAAAGAACTCGGTATTTCACACACCCTGGTTCATGACCATA
>CAZAZB010000051.1:0-15242 GCA_964489485.1 uncultured Pseudomonadales bacterium
CCTTCAAAGCTGAAAAACGCCATAGAATTTGTTGATTCCTTAAGAAAGGCACCCAGCTGTAGAATCTTAAGGCCTGGCACCGAATATCTTGAGCATCTATTCTCTGTGATGGAAAAAGCTGATGTGCGAGGAAACCTGGTATTCGATGCTCAGATTATTGCTCTTTGTCGTGAGCACGGCATATCTAATGTGTTAACCAATGATCGTGATTTTGAGCGATTTGAAGGAATTGTTGTTCATTATCTTCGAATTAGGTGACGTGTTTTCGTCGACTGGTCAGTGTGTCTGTTTTCTCCGCGGACCTTCGATTGATTTCTATGCGTTCTGCCTAACAGACGAGATGAAAAATGTTCCCGGGATCTGTGCAGAAATCGGCAATTTACTTGTTTGTGCGTTATATCCAATCGGATATTATCACCTATCATGAACATCATTCGACAAATGCGTCTTAAAGCGAAGGAGACCCAGCAAGGTTTGGCCGATCGTGCAGGTACTTCACAAGCGACCATTGCCGCCTATGAAAACGGAGTTAAGTCGCCAACACTGCGAACCGTGAAAAGAATTGCCAGTTCCCTCAATATGGAATTGGTAACAAACTTCGTTCCACGATTAACGCGGGAAGATCGTCGTAGCCTGGCTTTTCATCGTATGGTTGTTGAGAAATTGATACAAGATCCTGATTCAGCTATTTTGAGAGCACGCAGGAATTTGTTGCTGCTCAGCGAGATGCATCCACATGCTGGTTTACTACTAAGCCGATGGATAATGTGGCTCGATTTACCTTTGGAAGATCTTGTGTCCCGGATGCTTGACCCGGCACCTGGTCCCAGGGAAATGCGACAGGTCTCACCATTTTCAGGTTTACTCAGTGCTGCGGAACGAACGGCAGTTATTAAGTCCTTCAGGTTGGAATTGGCGGAATGAAGAAAGAGCAATTTGACCATACAATCCGGGCAGCAGGTGCCATTCTAAATGTGAGTGAATTGCTCGTTATCGGGAGCCAGGCGATTCACGCTTCGACTGATGAGGAGATTCCTGAGGCTGAGCGGCCTTGAATCTTCTGTGCGTGAGCGAGTGAAAGAATGGATGCGACGTGGATAGATCAAAATTAGAGCTAGGCTCGGATCTGTCACGCTTGCGCAAGAATAATTCTGCCTGGCAATTGCTGGCATCGCCCCTTGCGCCGTATGTGATCACTTGCCTGACACACCTGTTTGAGGCTGGCAACCACGCTTCTGTGGAAGACATGGAACAACTGCTGGCGCAGGTCTTTGAAGAGAATGCCAACCACGAGGAAATTGACTTCAGCAAAGATTTTCTACAACAGGCACGCCGGGAGTTGCGAAGCTGGATAAAGCGCCGCTTGATAATTGAAAGAGGGGGTGAGCTGATCCCGACCGATGACCTGCAAAGAACCATGCTGTTTATCGATGGGCTGCAGGATCGCATTATGACGTCGACGGCGTCGCGATTGGCGACAGTGCAGCGAGAGATTGAAGATCTTGCGTTGCAGTTAAACCCCGATGCGCAGGCCCGCGAGAACAAATTAAAAGCCACGATACTGGAATTAGAAGCAGAACTTGAAAGAGTTAAGCGTGGAGATTTCCAGATTCGCACTGGCGACTCAGCCATTGAAGGTATTCGGGAAGTGTACGACCTTGCGATGAGCCTTCGCTCAGATTTTCGCCGGGTTGAGGATTCCTATCGAGAGGCGGAACGCCGTCTAAGGCAATCACTGATTTCAGATGAACAAGACCGCGGACAGGTTGTAGAGAAGCTACTCGATAGTCACGATTTGTTACGTCAGACCGCGGAGGGTCAGGTTTTTGCAGGCTTTCATCAGCAACTCAAAGCTAGCGCCGAGCTTGAAAGAATGAACAGGCAGCTTAGAGAGATTACAAGCGCCGAGACGATTTCGACTGCACTGAATCATCAGCAGCGAAGCGAACTGAAGTTGCTCACCATGCGCCTGATTAGTGAATCAAAGGGTGTTATTAAAGCTCGCGCCAGAAGTGAGCGGGATGTAAAGGGCTTTATAAAAACCGGTTTGGCGGCAGAACATTATCGTGTCGGACGGATGCTTAATGATGTATTGGATGCTGCGCTTGCAATGGACTGGTCCAGTCAAAAAATGAGGCGAACCAGGACTGGTCTGCCTCTGCTTTCGGTAAATTTGAACAATGTGCCCCTTGTTGAACGTTTGCGGTTGTGTAACCTCGATTCTGATGATGAGACAACACTTGATCTAACACCTGTGATAAGTAATTTAGATGATATTGATGATGAATTTTGGCAATCTTTTGATACGCTCGATCGTCAGGAATTCTATGATCAGACCATGCAGTTATTAAATAAGAAGGGATCAGCGATGAGCGTTGCTGACATCGCAAGTGAACTGTCCCCACCACATGATCTTGAAGCCATCGCATTTTTGCTTGGTATCGCACGGGAAACAATTGAAAATGACCTGGTGCCCGAAATGGAGAGTTTTGAAATAAAAGGCCATGATGGCAGGCAGCTGCGCTATACCATTCCGGGCATAGAGTTGGATGTTCCGGGCTTACAGGCAATCAATTGGGAAAGCGTGTAACTTGCCTCCATGAGTGATACAACTAATCCTACAGCCATAGAAGCTTCCACGGAACTGGCCACCAACCCAGATATTAAAGCCGCGACGCAGGAATTACTGAAGTATGGCCTTCTGGAAGCTGACCGGAAACCGAACCTTTACAAGGTTGCTCTGACTTATGCAGCGGAAGTTAACAACATCCTGGAGCCGCTCGATTTTAGACTCCAAAGCGATGAGGTTCGCGGCCTATTGTATTTGTCCATGTCCGAGATCCAGGTCGATGGTGATGTTGGGCAAGACTCAGTGGATCTGCGAACCCACCCTCTGGTTCGCAGGCAAAGACTGACCGTTGAACAGTCTTTGTTGGTTGTTATCCTCAGGCAGCACTATCTGATTTTTGAGCAGGAAGGCGGCGTCGGTATCGGTAATGCATCAATATCGGTAGACGAAGTGACAGCCAGTTTACAGATGTACCTTGAAGCAACCGGAAGTGATACCCGAGACGAAAAGCGAGCCCGCGCGTTGCTGGAGAATTTGAAAGGTCATGGTGTCGTCACGGAAATAGATGAAAATGATCGGGTGGGCATCAGACCCTTGATCACCCATGTTGCCGATCCTGCATCGCTTAAGAATTTGCTGGCTCACTATCAATCGTTGACAAGCCTCTCCTCTGAATCGCATGGCGGCGAAAAATGAGTCAAACTTTTTCTGAGAAATCTACCCGAAAGCAGTCTGCCAAGAGGCCGACGGTTAAGAGGCAGATGCCCCAAAAACAGTCGCTCCAAGAACAGAAACAACTGATGGATTGGGGAGATCGAGAATCCTTCGTTCTGAGCGAAATCAATCTCCATAACTGGGGCCCCTTTGGTGGACGTCACACGATCGGTATAGACCCAGGAGGTACAGCGATCATTGGCCCTACCGGCAGTGGAAAAACGACTCTGGTTGATGCTCTGATGACGCTAATTGTTGCCCAGCCCAAATATAATCTTGCTTCTAGCGGTGGTCATGAATCAGACAGGAATCTTTTAAGTTATGTGAGGGGAGTATCAGGCGGTGGTGATGAAACGGGTGACCATCGCCTGGTGGCGCGCACCTCTAAAACGGTCACCGGCATCGCTGCCTGTTTTAGTAACCATCAACATTCAGTTCAATTAGCAGCACTTATCTGGATGGATGGCACCAGCTTTGCCAATGCTGACAGGAAAGATTTATGGATTTTTGCAGAAGGCGGTGAACAAAATCTTGACGACTGGCTGCAGGCACATCATGAAGGTGGTGCGCGCGGATTGAAACAGCTGGGGAGAGAATTATCCGGGCTAAGGGTGTTCGATACTAAAAAAGCCTATTTGGCACATGTCCGGCGTTTCTTTGAAGTGAATGATAATGCATTCATGTTATTGAACAGGGCAGCCGGGTTAAAGCAACTTAGCAGTGTGGATGAAATATTCCGCGAACTGGTATTGGATGATCGAGCGATGTTTGAACGGGCATCGGAAGTTGCAAGTGAATTTGATGATCTAACAGAAATTCATCGTGAGCTCCTGGTTGCCAGGGAACAACAGGAATCCTTGTTGCCCATTGATTCACATTATAAAACCTATCTGTCGCAGCTGGACAAGCAAGAGAAATTTCAGCAATTAGATGAAATATTGCCAGTCTGGTTCGCCATGACGGGCGAAAAAATCTGCCGTGCAAAATGTGAAATGCTTGGTCAACAATTAAGCGAGTTGGGTATTGCAATCGAAGAAAAGCAGCGGGATCGACATAGCCACCTGGCAATGGTTGATAAGTACCATGAACTGTATCTTGCCCAGGGTGGTGGGACGATTGAGGAACTGGAAAAGAGCATTGAATCCCAGCAGAGATGGGTCAGCGAGCGGCAAGGATATGTCAACGATTACCAGATCCTCGTGGGCAGATTGCAGCTCGACCCACTCATTAAACGCGTCATATTCGACAAAAACCAACAGCAGGGTAGGCAGCGGGAAAAAGAAGTCGCTTCCAAAATTCAGGTAGGTCAGGAGGCAGTTTATGAAACGGGTGTTCTGCGAAAAGAATGCACAGAAAAAATCAAAAGTCTCTCGAAGGAGCTGTCATTAGCCAAATCAAGACCCGATTCAAATATCCCTGCCGATTATCAGGCATTCCGTCAGAAGCTCGCCGGTTATATGGAGATGGCAGAGACAGCCTTGCCATTTATTGCCGAACTGGTTGAAGTGCAGCAGGAGCATGTCAGTTGGCGTGGAGCGATTGAGCGCGCCATTGGTGGTCATCGGCTGAGGCTGCTCGTCCCTGAAAATTCGTTTCAGTCTGCATTGACCTGGGTGAATGATCGGAACAACCGATTACATGTCCGGTTACTAGAGGCAAGCTCAGCCGATCGCCCGGCAAACCAGACCTCAAGCAGGACTTCAAAAAGATCCCGAGATTTTCTGGGTGATGGCTTTGCGAAAAAACTCAACTTTAAACCGCATCCTTTTCGTGAGTCCATGAAGGAGTTGATTGCCAGTGTAGATCGTCATTGTGTTGCTTCGGTGAGGGATTTAAGGCAAACCCCTTTCGCCATGACCGTTGAAGGGTCTATGTCCGGTCAATCGGGATATTTTGAAAAGAGGGACAGACATCCGATTTCCAGTGGCTGGGTAACAGGGTTTAGTAACAAGGATTTGCTCGCAAACCTGGGAGAATTGCTGAAGCAGGAACAACAAAGTCTCGAAGAGTGTGAGGCGACCCATGGGGCCAGGATCAAAACACTGGAAAAACTCCAATCCGAACAAACATTGCTTAGCGCGCTTTGTGACCTGGAGTTTGAGAAAATTGACTTGCCATCTGTTCAGCAGGAACTTAACGCGTTACAGAAACGGCTGGAGATATTGACAAATCCGGAGTCTGACGCAACAAAAGCCAAAGCAATCTATGATGAAGCTTGTCAGCAACGTGATGAATTTGACGAGCACTTAAGAAAGCTTATGAAGAGTCAGGCGATTGACGAGGAGCGTCTACATCAGGCGCAGGGGAAACTGCAAAGTATCGCGCAGCGAGTGGGTGAAGGGCTCAATGATGAGCAGGTTAAACTGGCACAGGCTGGTTTTCGTGTACTCGATACAGTAGAGATTGAATTGCTTGATCAAAGTGAGCGGGATGCCGCTGCGGGATTGAAGAATAAGAACCAGATCAATCAGGACAAGCTTTTAAATACAGAAAAGCAACTCGTCAGACATATGGGGATTGCCAAGGGTCGTGACACAGGCGCATTGGCTGAAGTAGCGAGCGAAATTGAGGATATCCCTGAATACTTGAATCAATTGAAGAAACTCAACCAGGAAGCGCTACCAGAAAAGCTCGACCGGTTTCAATCCTATCTCAATCAGGCCTCAGACCAGGGAGTGACTCAACTGCTCGCCGAGATTGATGCTGAAGTCAGTGACATTGAAGAGCGTATCGAGGAATTGAACAAGACGCTCAAGCGAGTCGATTTTCAGGAGGCGAGGCTACTGCAGTTGGTTCCAAAACGAGTGATTCATGAAAGTCTTCGTGAACTGGAAAGAGCCCGCAGCCATCTCAGATCAGCGATGCTTAAGGATGATCAGGGTGAATCTCATTATCAGGCACTTCAGAATCTTGTGCGGATATTAAGAGAAGCGAGTGATAACCGTCGTCAGCAACGTTCACGCGCTCTGCTTGACCCGCGCTATCGGCTGCAATTTGCGTATGCAGTGGTCGATAGTGCCAGTGGTGAAACGATCGAGGTGCGTACGTCATCCCGCGGTGGTAGTGGCGGCGAGAAGGAAATCATTGCCAGTTACATACTGACCGCTTCACTTAGCTATGCGCTTTGCCCGCGAGATTCGATGACGCCATTATTTGGGACGGTGGTGCTGGATGAAGCATTTTCAAAAAGTTCCCAGGTCGTCGCCAGCAGAATCATTTCTGCTTTGAAAGAATTCAGATTGCATGCGCTGTTTGTCACACCAAATAAGGAAATGCAGTTGCTGCGCCAGCATACACGTTCGGCAGTGCTGGTCCACCGCAAAGGATTTCAATCGACTCTTACGCCGCTGAGTTGGAAGGAAATAGACGAACAAACAAAAAAACGGAAAAAGGATGAGCCTAAAATTACCTGAGGACATCGCATTTGGATTGGTCAGGCAATGGGCGCGTACCGACAAGCGGCTAGAATTGATGAGTGCAGACACACTCTGGCCCATCTGTATAAGGATCGGTAAACCCACTGCGCAGGAGATCAGGAATGACCTGAAAAAGGTGAAAAATTTCCTGGCAAGTTGGAGCGGCGTAAAAACCGGACGTGTGAATTGGATGAGTGTTGCTTATCGTGGTTTGGCAGAACCCCTGAATATACCAGAAAGTCTCGAATTGGCATCTACAGAAGAATGGATTGAATCCACGAGGAACCACGCCATTCAATCAGAGTTTAGAAAACTGAAAGGCATACTTGAAAACACAGATGCTATTTATCACGATCTGTTGATACGGCGCCGTCAACTGGTCAATAGTATGGAAACCAACGACTGTATCAAGGCGGTCGAAGTCGCTTCATTGCTCTCGCCCGCGTGCGCAGCGGGAATACCCCTTAGAGGTATTTCACTGGCTGGAATTGATACGAAATTTATAGAGAATAATCAGACCCTGGTCGCTGATCTTCTGGATATTCGCTTCGATGGTGTTGTCAAACCCATCGGGTTGGAGGCTTTCCTGGGGACAATTCCAAGTGATTTCCACTGGCTTCTGGTCGTTGATCTGGATGGTGACTTGCTTCCCATGGAACGGATACGGGTCAGAGATACAGAGTTACTTGAGCGCGAGTTGCCAGGAAAACGGATACTAATCATCGAAAATGAGCAATGTTTGCACCTTGTTCCAAAGCTGAAAGATACCATTGCCATTCTGGGTGCGGGACTTAACCTTTCATGGCTGTCAGCATCATGGTTTGATCATCGGATACTTGGATATTGGGGTGACATTGATACCTGGGGTTTGACGATGCTGGCGACTGCCTGTCAAATGCAACCCGGGATGACACCCCTGCTGATGACTCAAGAAATATTCTTCGAATCTACAGCTGATAAGGCTGTGGTTGAACCTGTTTCCGCAGCACTTACGCCGCCCGAAAATCTGGAACGGGAACAATCACAGCTCTATGAGCATCTGCTTGCCGCCGAGAAAGGGCGTTTGGAACAAGAGTTTTTACCTCGACGAACAGTCGAAAGAGAATTAGGCGAGTGGGCGAGTTCTCACGACTAGGCTCTTCTTACGAATTGCGCCCTCGATAGAGTGGATTATGCTGAAGTTGTCAAAGCTTTTAATAAATTATGCCTGCCTTCGAACAGGTATTTGTTAAACTGCTCTGGACATCGGGATCGGCTGAAACGTGAAAAATTACTATCTAAAAGAGATGGGCATTGAAGTCTGGACACTGCGCCCGGAAAAGGATGTAGCGGTGAATTCCACATCAGCTGAAGTTGCATCTGCGAGTCGTGAGGTTGTGATCGATACAACCAGAGGTACGACAAATGATATAAGCAATGAAGCACCAGTCGTGGACCAACAGAGAAGAGCACTGGGCCCGGCAGTAATCAGCAACGAGACCGGTCTTTCAGAGTTCCATCTGTGTTTTCTGAATTACCGATCCCTTGCGATTTGCTTGTCGATAGATAAGCAACATGACGTGATTCCCCAGAGTGCCAGACGGTTCTGTGATGATGTGGCTTTGGCGGTCAACAGCGGTGTCATTAATCCAGTGATTAACAATCTGAAATGGCCAGGCCGGAAAAATGAACATGCTTCCAGTGACAATGCGGACGCGGTTGTCACTCAGCGTATCAATGGGTTGCCAGGTCTTGTGCTGTTGTTTGGTGCTTCTGCCGCGGCGACTGTACCGGGCATTGGCGACAAGAGTCTAAACAGCATTGTTGAGATCAATGGTAGGAAATTTCTGGTACTGGGCTCCATCGATTCTCTGTGCCAGGAGCGAGGTGAGAAGAAGAGGTTGTGGCAAATGCTACAAGGCTTGCGGCATTGACCTGTGATTAATGAAGACCCCAATAGTGAAATAAGGCAAATGTTTCTCGATGATTTGCCTGCGGTCATAAAAAATGAGAGGCGGTGTTATTCTCATCCCTGGACCGAAGGCATCTTCAAAGATTGTATTAAGTCCGGGTATGAATGCTGGTTGTATATTTACCTCAAGCAGGTCGTTGGTCATGGCGTTTTGTCTATCGCCGCCGGAGAGTCGCATATTCTCAATGTCTGCATACACCCGGACAGTCAGGGTCTCGGATTCGGGAAAATGCTGGTGAAACACTTGTTGTCCAAAGCTAAATCAAAACGGGCAAAGCGGGTATTTCTTGAAGTTCGCCCATCGAACCTTGCAGCCTATAAGCTCTATGAAGAGTTGGGATTTAACGAGATCGGTGTCAGGCCCAACTATTATCCAGCCCATATTGGGCGAGAAGATGCACTGGTCCTGGGTAAAGAATTTTTGCCTGACTGATTTTCTTCCAACCAGTGACCAATATTTTCCTATGATGTGACGAACAGGATGGCTGGTCTTGAAAGTATTTCCTATCGGAAGTGCCTTGTCATGGCTATAATGCGTCGCCTTTCGATTGCGCTATTCGCCAGAAGCAATTGTCCTGGTCGAAGAAGCTCAGTAAAAAAATCTTAGTAAAAGATAAACCAGAACCAGTACAACATGATAATCGAGGAAGTCAGTAAACGTCGCACCTTCGCTATCATCTCTCACCCGGATGCGGGCAAGACGACGATCACAGAAAAGTTATTGCTTTTCGGCAAGGCTATCCAGTTGGCAGGTACGGTCAAGTCCAGGAAGTCTGATCGTTATGCGACATCGGACTGGATGGAACTGGAAAAGCAGCGTGGTATCTCCATCACAACCTCCGTCATGCAATTCCCTTATAGAGATTGTGTCGTCAATCTGCTCGATACGCCGGGCCATGAGGATTTTTCGGAGGACACCTACCGCACACTCACGGCAGTAGATTCTGTCTTAATGGTCATTGATTGCGCTAAGGGCGTTGAGGATCGAACCATTAAGTTGATGGAAGTCTGTCGGCTTCGGGATACGCCCATTCTGGCATTTATTAACAAGATGGACCGGGAAGTCCGTGATCCTATCGATGTGCTCGATGAAATCGAAGACATTTTGAAGATTAAATGTGCGCCTATTACATGGCCCATTGGTATGGGTAGCCGTTTCAAGGGTGTCTATCATCTCTACAATGATGAGATTCATCTTTTCACACCCGGTCAGGGGGATGGCATTCCTGAAATTGTGATAGTAAAGGGGTTGGAAAGTGAAGAGGCGAGTACTGCTCTGGGTGATATCTGGGAAGAGCTCAAGGAAGAAATTGAATTGGTGAAAGGCGCCAGCCATGAATTTGATCATGAGGAGTATCTGCAAGGTAAGATGACGCCGGTTTTCTTCGGCACAGCCTTGAGAAACTTTGGCGTTAAGGAAATGCTGGATGGTTTCATCGAGTATGCGCCGCCGCCGCAACCCAGGGAAACGGGCGACGAAATTATTGATTCAAACAGCGAAGAGTTTTCCGGTTTCGTTTTTAAAATCCAGGCGAACATGGACCCTAAACACCGTGATCGTATTGCGTTTATGCGAGTCTGCTCCGGTCGCTACGACCAGGGCATGAAAATGAAACATGTTCGTACCGGCAAAGATATTAGGGTAAGTGATGCAGTGACCTTTCTCGCTGGAGAGCGTTCCCAGGCAGACAACGCCTGGTCTGGGGATATTATCGGGCTCCATAACCATGGCAAGATTCAAATTGGTGACACTTTTACCTCTGGAAAGGACTTCAAGTTTATTGGCGTACCTCATTTTGCGCCGGAAATGTTTCGACGTGTTCGATTGAATGATCCGCTGAAGAGTAAACAATTGCGCCAGGGACTCACTCAATTGTCAGAAGAAGGTGCTACCCAGGTATTTATGCCGTTAGCCAACAATGACCTGATTTTAGGTGCCATCGGGATCTTGCAGTTTGATGTTGTCGTCTTCCGGCTAAGTGATGAGTACAAGGTAGATTGCGGATATGAGCCCATCAGTATTAGCACAGCGCGTTGGATTGAATGCGACGATCAAAAGATGTTAGCGGAGTTTAAGAAAAAGGCGCAGGACAATCTTGCTATTGATGGCGGTGGACATCTTACCTATCTCGCGCCGACCCGGGTCAATCTGTCTTTAACGGAAGACCGCTGGCCGGAGATTATTTTCAGGAAGACCAGAGAAATTACCTGAGCCAATCCCAATAGTGCTTCTGGCAACTAGCCGGACCGTCGCTTTACACCATATCGTCGTAGGGGTTTAAAATTTGTAGAGCAACGTCCTGCGCGAAACCCGGGATATCTATTTTATCCGGTGAAATCTCCAGCTGTTCACCCTGAACGACACCGACGCCAAACTGGTAGATCAACTCGTTTTTGCCTGCAATCATCCTGTCATCGTAGTCTTGCGTGTTCTGTTTCACCTTCTCGTTTTGTCGAGCATGATTCAACATGGTCTGCTTGCCATGGCGTTTTTCCAACATCTGCCCGACGATGTGTGGTGCCAGTATTGTGGCGGTAGCGTTATTGCCACCAAATCCTTTCGAATTGATAAAGCTCGCATGCATGGTCTGGGGGTCGATTTCCCGGTGGTCGAGTAGAATATCGAGATTGCTATCATGTACATCCTCAGCGACTTCCGTGATCGTCTTGATACCGGGCAAAATGCCATCCTGCCAGAATCCAAGGGATGCCATGATCTGATCGCCTGCGGCACATGCCAGTGAGTGACCAAGATAGGATTTGATTCCCGTAACAGTGAAGTTGGGAATACCAAAATTCTTTGCCATTTCATTGAAGATGTGGGATTCCGTCACGCGGTTCTGTGGCGTGCCAGTGCCGTGTCCATGCATGTAGGTATGTTGCCGCAGTGCCTTCTCGCCGAGAATAGAGCGAAGTAACCCCATAGATTTTCCGACAGTGACATAGTTTCCGATACCCGGCCCGGGGATGGATTTCTTGAAGCCATCGGCATTGACGTAGACGCCTGGTACAGCACCATAAATATTGGCGCCCATTTCAAGTGCGAGTTCATCGTCGAATAGAATAAGAAACTGCGATCCTTCCGACAGTGTGAAGCCACAGTTGTCTGCAAATGGCCTGCAAGCTCGTCGGTAATCAGGGTCGTCACCGGTTATGCCATCGAGCATTTTGAGTGCCTCGTCTTCCGCGAGCGCGCCCATGGTTCTATAACCCTCGATCACATCCGGGGTTAATGGTGCTTCACTTGCACCCACCAGCACGGCGCGACATCTGCCGGATCGAATATCCTCAAGCCCCTGCCGGAGATTGTATAAAAAAGTGGCGCAGGCACCAATGTTCGCACCGGTACTACCGACACTGCCTAGAATATAGGCATTAATAAAATCAGCAGTCATTTCTGCAAGCCCCAGGGCACAATTTTTTGAACTCACGCGCTTGCCCATCAGACCTGCCTGCAGCATACCGCCGGAACCATTGGTATCAAGTTGTCCCATGGCGCTGCTGGCATAGACGGCCAGTTGATCTGGCGGAATACGATCTCTTACCTCTTGCCACTCAATGCCTAACGAGTTGATAGCGTCTGATGCACCGTAGACAGTGAGTTGCAATCCTCTCGGATGGTTTCGGCTCTGGTATAGATTTTCCGGATTGAATCCTGTGGGCAGTTGACCAGCCGATTTGACCCTGGAAATACGCGAGTCTGGAAACAGGACATCTATTGTACTATCAACAATCACGGTAACCTCAGGACCGTCTGCTTCCAGAATCTGCCAGTCTGCAGGCGTATTGGCAGGCAGTTGGTTCTTACGAATGGTGAATGTGACCTTGCCAGATGTGGTGGGGCTGATCTGGGCTACTTTATTGAGCCTGATGGCATCGGTGTCAAACAGGTTGGATTCAATTTTGCGAACAAGGGTGTGATCCAGAATATAGTTTCGGTCGCTGGTGCAACGCATCAGTGCCGCGAGTGAAGCAAAGGTTCGTTTTGATTTTTCCGCATTGAGCTGATCAATCACCAGACGACGATAGCCATGATGACCGGAGCTTCGACCAGCGGGATTGATTCCGCCGAAGCCGACGATGACAGGCAGGCGTGACAACTCTCATTCTCCTGTTAGCAATAGCTAATTGTGTGAGCGACGATACGCTAACGATCGCACGTGAATGATCGAGCGTAAATTTGTATCGGGACAATTGTACGTGGATGTACGACGGTAAATCTACACGGTTACAGAATTACCGCCGTCTATTATGTGACTTAGTCCTGCTTTTTAGAAATTAGTTCGTTAAATGTGATGGATAGACCGTTTACACTTCCGGATCTATACCAGTTCAATGGCCACCGCGGTTGCCTCGCCGCCGCCGATACAAAGGGATGCAATGCCTCGTTTTTTGCCTAACCTTTTTAGTGCATGCATCAAGGTCACGATGATGCGTGATCCTGTTGAACCAATGGGATGTCCCTGGGCACAGGCGCCACCATGAATGTTAACCTTGTCCGGGTCGAGCCCCAGTTCGCGTATGGCAAGCATCGTCACCATGGCAAACGCCTCGTTGATCTCGAATAGATCAACATCGTCTTTGCTCCAGCCAGTCTTCTCGAACAGCTTTTCAATTGCACCGATGGGTGCCAGTGTAAATTCTGATGGATGAAGAGAGTTGGTTGTATGTCCAACAATTTTTGCCATCGGCGTTAAACCCTTCGCGTTGATAGCAGATTGACTTGCCAGCACCAACGCCGATGCGCCGTCGGATATGGAACTGGAATTCGCAGCAGTGACAGTCCCGTCGGTTTTAAAAGCTGGTCTTAGTGTGGGTATCTTCTCGATATTGGCATTGCCTGGTTGTTCATCGATGGCGACTACCGTTTCACCCTTTCGGGTCTTGATCGTGACAGCGATAGTTTCTTCTTCGAGCGCGCCGGATTCGATGGCGGCCTTTGCGCGGGTAAGTGACTGTATGGCGAACTGGTCCATTTCCTCGCGGGTAATCTGGTATTGGTCAGCAACATCCTGGGCGAAGGCACCCATTAATTTACCGGTCTTGGCATCTTCCAGACCGTCAGTAAACATACAATCCTGAATCTCGCCATGACCCATACGCATACCACCGCGCGCCTTGGGCAACAGGTAAGGCGCATTGGTCATGCTTTCCATGCCACCAGCAATCATAATGTCATTGGTACCGGCTTTGATCAGGTCATGGGCGAGCATGGTTGCCTTCATGCCAGAACCGCAGAGTTTGTTGATGGTGGTTGCTCCGGCACTGACCGGGATTCCCGCATCCATGGCGGCTTGTCTGGCAGGTCCCTGGCGTAACCCTGATGGTAGGACACATCCTAGAATAATCTCTTCGATATCTTCACCCGACAAATTAGCCTTGTTGATCGCCGCTTCAATGGCGGCTGCACCGAGTTCGACCGATGTTAAACCTGACAAGGCACCTTGTAGCCCGCCCATAGGGGTCCGTGCCCCGGCGGCGATGTAAACGGTGCTGGTAGTATCTGAATTGACGGTCATGTCCTTAAGTTTCCTTTACGTTAAATATTTCGTGATTGTAGGGGAAGGCGACGTTCAATAGGAAAATAATTGAACCCGCAAATTCTGTCATTTCACCGCGCTTTGAAGAATCCACCAGTAGTTCAACCGTCGCGACCACTATCAGGTAGCCGATAATGTGATAATTCTGTGGCATGGGGATGGCAAGATTGTCGATAATTGTTGAAAAAGGACCATCACGCTTCTTGTGCTGGCGATAGAGGGGTGTCATGACAGCGAGGTAAAAAAGCATAGCAATAGCGAGACCCGTGCCGAAGATGACCTTGTTGGCACTGAGTTTTTTACCATTTATCTCAAACACGAAGTTGTGCAATCCAGTCTCACCCTGCTTGTTGTGTTTCATAAAATATTCAGGTGTTTCCCAGTTAAATATCCTCTGTCCCCAGGAGATCTCCTCTCCTGCGCCGAATAGACCCACGATACCGACAAAGGCTGTCATGCCGAGGAAAGCGTAAGAGCGAAGATGTCTCAACTTAACAACCCTGGAGAGGCTAATCAGCAATACAATAAACAGTGCGATCGCTGTGGCGCTTTCAACAAAACCATCTTCTTCTACCAAAAGGTAACGAAAAGCATCCTCGTTGATTCTTGAGAGAAATACAGAGAAGAGTAGATAAGAACCGGCAAACGAAAGTGCCGCGACCTGCAACGCTTCCCTATTGACCTGGGTGCGCAGGGATCGAAGCACCCCTGGTAGCTTTATCAGACAAAAAATGGACAACAAAGGATCCAGGAGATAGTCCCAGAAGTTATTTGATTCGAATAAACTGAATCCGTATGCAAGGAATGACAATGCAATGATGGAGGCAAGGAAATACCAGCTTCTGAAGACACATAAAGTGAAGATGGTAAAAATGAGAGGTGCCAGAATCACGGGATAGTAGCCTTCCGCATAAAAATCCCAGAGGGAGGCGCCGAGAGCGCTGGGGAAAAGAACCAGAGCAGCAATGCTAACCAAAATATATAGGCGTGGCAGGTCTTTTGATATCGTCAAGGAAGTCTGAACACCAGTGCAGCGAACAACCAGATACAAA
>CAZAZB010000052.1:0-15085 GCA_964489485.1 uncultured Pseudomonadales bacterium
GCACCGAAATTGAAATGATAAAGACCAGCGCCAGCGTGGAGAATTTGGCACGAACAGTCGAAACAAAAAGATGTAAGGATGACAATAAGTTGCAAACAATGATCAAAACAAGAGACCTCGGAAAGACCGTAAGCACATCGGAAGGACAGCTTACTATCTTGAAAGGGATTGACCTTGAAATCAAGAAATCCGAGAGTGTTGCCATAGTCGGTGCATCTGGTTCGGGTAAGACAACGCTATTGAGCCTGTTGGCAGGTCTTGATACGCCGAGTCGTGGCAGTATTTTTCTGGGGAACAACGAACTGACCGCACTTGATGAGGAACAACGTGCCCGGGTTCGCGGTGATATGGTGGGGTTTGTATTTCAGACCTTTCAACTATTAGGTAGCCTGACCGCGATTGAGAATGTGATGTTGCCAGCGGAATTAAAGGGTGATCCGGGGGCAGCGGATAAAGCGCGCGTCCTGTTAGAAAGAGTAGGTCTTGAACATCGTAACAGCCATTACCCGCGTCAATTGTCGGGAGGTGAGCAACAGCGGGTTGCCATTGCCCGTGCCTTTGCATCCTCTGTTGAGGTTCTGTTTGCTGATGAACCCACGGGGAATCTGGATACTAAAACAGGGGCCCATATCATCGACCTTATTTTTGACTTAAACAGGGAGTTTGGCACCACACTGGTACTTGTCACCCATGATTTAAGACTTGCTGATCGCTGTGATCGATCGATTGTTATTGAATCGGGTGAGCTAGTCGAAGGCGGCGCATAGGATGCAGATTTCCCTTGCAATTAAGCTGCTCTGGCGCGACTGGCGCGCGGGCGAACTCACCTTGTTACTGGCATCGTTGATTATTGCGGTGGGAACCGTGACAACCATCACGCTATTTGTGGATCGACTACAGCAGGCATTGCTGAATGAGTCTGCAACCTTTCTGGCGGCAGATCGCGTTATCTCCAGCTCGGATGAACTCTCGGGTGAGATTTTGCAGAAAGCCACAGAACTCGGATTGGAGCAGGCACAGACCCTGAGTTTTCTCTCTATGGTATTTTCTGAGGATCGGGCGCAGTTTTCATCGGTTAAGGCTGTTGGGGACTCCTATCCGCTTCGGGGCGAACTGATTGTCTCGGATGCGCCATTTGTGCGCGGTTGGCCGATAAGGTCCGGTCCTCCTGCTGGAGAGATCTGGTTGGAAAGTCGGCTTTTACCTTCTCTCGGGGTCAAGAAGGGCGATATTCTTGAGATTGGCGTCGCCAGCTTTCCCGTGGGTAATGTGTTGGTGAAAGAACCGGATAGAGGGGGCGGGTTTAATAGTGCAGGTCCCCGGGTTCTCATGAACCTGGCCGATGTCCCTGCGACTGAAGTTGTTCAGCCGGGCAGCAGAATTACTTATCGTTATCTATTCGCAGGAGACAAATCGATACTGGATGAATTTCAAACCTGGGCTGAACCGAGACTCACGCCGGGTACACGTATGTTCGGTATCAAGGAAGGTGCGGCAGGTATCGGTAATGCACTGGAAAGGGCGGAACGGTTTTTGTTGCTCGGTGGACTACTGGGCGTCATTCTTGCGGGTGTCGCCATTGCACTGGCTGCGCAGCGGTACTCCCTGCGTCATTTTGACCATGTGGCCATTTTGAAGACGCTGGGTGCGACACCCAATGGAATTGATGCACTCTTCATCACCATGTTTCTTGTTCTGGGAGTGACGGCAACTTTCATGGGAAGCGCGATCGGCTATATCGTTCAGCTAGGAATTGTCGACATTCTGGAACCTCTTATTCCCATCGAATTACCAGCCCCGGGGATGAAACCGGTATGGTTGGGTATGACGACAGGATTTATTTGTCTGCTCTCTTTCGCACTGCCACCATTATTGAAGCTGAGGAAGACCGAACCGGTCAGAGTGATTAGGCGCGATATTGGAGACGGTTCTGTGGTTGATTGGATAACCTACGCCTTCGCCATTGTCGGCACCATTGGTTTGATGTGGTGGTATAGCGAAGATCTTCGCTTGACCCTGTTGATATTTACAGGCGGACTATGCGCCATTGCGATATTGTCTGTCATCGCCTATCTGCTATTGCGTTCGGGCAGAGTCCTCGGAATGCAGGCGGGTAGCGCCTGGCGCCTGGCACTGGCAGGGATGCAACGGCGAGGACAGGAGAACACCATGCAGATTCTGGTCTTCGGTCTGGCGATCATGTTATTGCTCATCTTGTATCTTGTCAGGACGGCCTTGATCACCGAATGGCAGGCGCAGATCCCGGCGGATGCCCCCAATCATTTTGCCATTAACATCTCCCCGGAGGATGTGGACCCGATCCGATCACTGTTCGAGGATAATGGTATTGAATCGCAGCCTCTCTATCCGATGATACGGGGGCGAATTGCGTCTATTAACCAGGAGTCGAGTAAAGACAGAGATCACAAGGGTGCGAATGCTGATGGGGATGATGCGCCCCGCGCGAGTTCCGATCGGAATCTAACCTATTCTGCCGTTCTTCCGGATGACAACAGGATCATAGCGGGGCAATGGTGGCCAGAAAATTATCAAGGTCCCGTGAAAGTTTCGATAGAGAAGGATCTGGCGAAACACAATGGACTAAAAGTTGGCGATGAGTTGGTCTTCAATATTCGTGGTCGCGAGTTGGATGCAACGGTCGGTAGTATTCGAACAGTTGCCTGGGACAATATGCAACCGAATTTTTATATCATCTTCTCTCCGCATGCGCTGGATGATTTTCCTTCTACCTATATGACCAGTTTCTTTTTGGACAAGGATCAGAAGATTTTTTTGAATACACTGTTGAATCAGTATCCAACGATGACAGTCATTGAAGTGGATGCACTCATTGAACGGATTCAGATTATTATTTCCCAGGTTACATTGGCGATAGAATTGGTGTTAGCACTGATTATGGTGTCAGGTGGTCTGGTTCTACTCGCCAGTGTGCAGGCAAGTATGGATGAGCGATTCAAGCAACATGCGATTTTAAGGACGCTCGGCGCGGGAAGGCGGCTGGTACTCGGCAGCCTGGCCATTGAGTTTTGTGCGCTGGGCTTCTTTGCCGGTGTGCTTGCGACTTTCGGTTCCGAGATTACCGTCTATGCATTGGAGACAGAAATTTTTCAGCTGGATTATGAAATCAATCCGGAGGTCTGGTTGTTGGGTCCGCTGGTTGGCACTGTATTGATCGGAACGCTTGGCACCATTGCGACGCTGAAGGTTGTCAACACGCCGCCTACTGCAGTTCTGCGCGGTATCGCTTAGGGAGTCATGGTTCAGGATACCAGCTGCCATCGTTGTTCTTCCTGATCCAGGGTTGTGAATACCAGAAGTAGCGCCCTGCCTGATTTGACGGCATGGTGCAGTTATATCGAGACCGGCCCACCGGGATCTCGGCAACAGGTGTTACCCGAAATGTAACAGCATCCTGCTGTTCGATCATCATTTTGCCCCCGGGGCCGTAGCAGCGAAGCTCTGATAGACGCAGCCCTAAAAGTTTTGGCGTTGATAACTCAGGCACTTTCTTCTGGAACTGAAGAAGAATAGCTGGTTGTAAATCATCAGTCGTGACCAGTGTGTCAATGTTGATGGGTTGAATTGGCAGAGGGAGTGTATTGACTTTGGTTTTGAATGAATCGAGACCCGTATAGATACCAGCGAGGGGGAATCTTGGCAGAGTAAGAAAATCAGATTGACTACCCATCGCGCCACTTTGCTGTCCGAACCCTGAATAACCCAGTTGCTGCACAAGGTTGAGAATGTCTCTGTCGTACTCACCGTAAGGATAGGCAAACAGCAGGGGTGTCTCCCCAATGTTGGATTCAATAATCTTCTGGGCAGCTTTGATTTCATTCGTGATTCGACTCAACCATTGTGTTTTCGACTCTCCCTCTACCCTTCGCAGTAGATGCAGATGTGATTGTGTATGATTAGCAATGGTGACGCCTTGATCGACCATTTCCTTAATTTGTTCCCAGTTCAGGTAGAGGTTCGGATTAGTTCCAATGAGATTCGTTGCCACAAATATCGTAAATGGAAAGCCCCGTGCCTTGAGCAAGGGAAATGCTGTTGTATAGATGCTGAGATAGGCATCATCGAACGAGATTGTAATGCTGCGGTCTGGCAACGGCTTGCCAGATTGAAGCGAAGAGACAACTTCTGCGAGGGGAAGAATATGGAAGTTGTTTTCAGAAAGGTAAGTAAGATGATCGTTGAATTTGTCGGGTGAAATACTGGTAATCGCCGGTGTCCGATCGGAGACATGATGATAGAGCAGATTAACTGCGGATGCGTTTTGCCCGGTCGCATAAGCGCCAGGCGGGACCATCAGGATCAGAACAGCAAAAATTAATTTCATACTCATTTGATTGCCATATACTCCATTTGGTTCCACTAGTCCAGGCAGTGTAAAATAAGGAATGAAAACACCCTTAGACTTTTGTGCGACACAACAAGACGAAACGCCCTTATGTTAGCCTCAGCCAGCCCCGAAAGTGAGAAGAAAAACTCAAGAGAGCGAAACAAGCTACACAAGCGCTTGAAGCGTGATATGGGCAAGGCGATCGCTGACTTCAATATGATAGACGATGGCGACAAAATAATGGTCTGTGTCTCCGGTGGTAAAGATTCATTTACCATGCTCGATCTTCTCATCAGTATTCGACGACATGCACCGATTGATTTCGAAATTATTGCAGTCAACCTGGACCAGAAACAACCGGGCTTCCCGGAGGATGTGCTACCTCGATATTTCGAATCCCTGGGAATCGCCCACGAGATTATTGAAGAGGACACCTACTCGCTAGTCACCAACATGGTGCCTGAAGGCAAGACCTATTGTGGTTGGTGCTCACGTTTCCGTCGCGGCATCCTCTATCGTTATGCACGGGAGAATGGATTCAACAAAATTGCGCTCGGCCATCACCGTGATGACATCGTAGAAACACTTTTCCTGAACCTTTTTCATGGTGGCAAGTTGAAGACCATGCCTGCCAAGTTGTTGAGTGATGACGGAACAAATATCGTGATTCGCCCTCTTGCCTACTGTCGGGAGAAAGATATCGAGCGCTATGCGAACCTGGTCGAGATGCCGATCATTCCATGTAATTTGTGTGGCTCTCAGGACAATCTACAAAGACAGGTCATCAAGGAAATGTTGCAGGGTTGGGATAAGCAGTTTCCAGGCCGGATAGAAACAATCTTTCGAGCTGTCACTGACGTTGCACCTTCGCACCTGCTCGACACCTCATTGTTTGATTTTGCAGGGCTGGCGAAACAAGAGGTCAATCGTTTGGATCTTGTCAATCTTGATGCTGAGTGACGTTAAATTGGACTTAACCCGTGGGCCAGGAGGCTACATCAGCTCGATGTAGTTCGCCTATTGCAGAGACAAAGTTAGCCAGTTCTTGTGCAAACTGTGTCAGTAGGGTGTCTGTAACGCCACCGTCTTTTTGAAGCGAGTGTTCAACCTCTCTGGCGGAGTTCATCAAGGTGTCTGCGCCAAAACTACCAGAGACACCTGCGATGTTGTGTACCAGCCTTTCGGCTATTTCATATTCGTCCGTCTCCAGCAGATTATTTAGTTCCTGATCAGCATGTTCATAGATTTCTATAAAGGTCGAGGTCAGTTGATATAGAAGCGAAATATCTTGTCCGTGATTGCGCAATGCCTTATCAAAATCAATGCCGTGAGTGTTAAATTGGACGTTGAGTTGAGGGTTGGATTGGGTGGTGGCTGTCGCAGACGGAACCGGTGGTGGTACATCCACTTCGCCGAGTTCAGCAAGTAATCCCAACAATGCAGGGAAGTCTACCGGCTTACTGAGATAATGGTTGAAACCGGCATTCAGAGCCAGTTGCACCTCCGTATCGAGAACACCGGCAGAAAGTGCGATGACCACGACATTCTTTAAGGATTCTTTTTCACGGATAATCCTGATGGTTTGCATACCGTCCATTACCGGCATCCGGATATCCATGAGTATGGCAAAGAAGACTTCGGTTTCCAAAATTTGCAGTGCCTGTTCGCCGTTGTCGGCAACGGTAACCTGATAACCGGCTTTACTGATGACTTCTCTGGCGAGGTCCTGGCTAATCAGATTATCCTCCACAAGCAACACGTGGCGGTCTCTAACGTGACGTGGGAGGGCGGGAGGTTCCAGATCATGAGTGGACATGCTCGATTGTTGATGCCACTGTTCGACAATTATCGAGAAATAGAATCGGCTACCCTCGGACTTTTTGCTCGTCGCGTGGATGTGGCCATCCATCATCTCGACCAGATTTCGGGAAATGGAAAGACCAAGACCTGTCCCACTGTCCGTCGGTGCACTACTTCCCTGGGTAAATGATTCAAAAATACTTTCCAGTTGAGAGTCTTCTATGCCAATACCGGTATCCGTGACGATAAAGTTAAAGCAGACATTGCCATCGTCGAACTTCAATATGTCCAGGCTCACTCGCACCTCACCTTCCTGTGTAAATTTCAGTGCGTTCCCTACAAGATTAATCAGTACCTGGCAGATACGTACCGGATCACCAATATAGGTATCTCGTGAGTCGCTATATTCAGTGGGGAGGATGAGTTGAAGTCCTTTATCCTTTGCTGCAAGCTCAAACAGGTTCTGCAGATCAGAAAAGATATCTTGCAGGTGAAAGAATGATTTTTGTAATTCCAATTTACCGGATTCGACTTTTGAGATATCGAGGATATCGTTGACGACATGTAGAAGATGGTTCGATGAACTTCTGATCGTCTCTAGATAGGTTTGTTGTTCGCCAGTTAAGTTTGTGCCAAGTGTCAGGTCTGTATAACCGATAATGGCATTCATCGGCGTCCGGATCTCGTGACTCATATTGGCAAGAAACTGACTCTTTGTCTCCGTCGCAGCCTCGGCGATTATCATTGCCTGCTCTGCTTCTTCACGTAAGCGGCGTTCAGAAATATCGATGACAGAGCCTTCAAGATGCGTTTCACCTTTTTCTTCGTCGAATACCAATTGCGCAGACAGTGATACCCAAATGACAGTGTGGTCTTTCTTCAAGAGTTGTGTTTCGAATCCTATGACTCGTCCTTTGGAGCCCAGTTCGCTCTGAATTCGGGTGAAATCCGTTGAATCTACAAATGCATCGGACATCGTATTGCGCTCGGTGTCCAAAATCTCTTCCGGTGAGTCATAACCCAGAAGCTGTGATGCGGCGGGATTAATATTCGTTAAGATCCCATTCTTGTCAATCTCGTAAATGCCCTCAATTGCGTTTCGATAGAGAGAGAGATAGCGGTTTCTCGAATCGTTGAGCTGTTGATAGAGTTTTGCATTTTCGATTGCGATAGCAGATTGAGAGGCGAGTAGTTTCAGAATGGCGATTCTGTTCTGCGTGAACGCGTGCGTCGCCTGCCGGTTCTCCAGGTAGAGTATGCCTGTTAAGTGCGACTTGCTTTGAATTGGAATGCACAAAATCGATTTTGGTTTCTGGCTGAGTATATAGTCATCTTGAGTGAAGATATCTTCGGTCAAGGCATCATTCAGGACAAGATCTTCCTGGGTTCTTGCGACATACTGGATGACTGAAATAGGAAGATGTTCGGTTAGTTCTAATGGTGCTTTTTTCAGCTGATGTTCGATATTGGACCCGATATTCCACGTGGTGATTTCCACGACGAACTGATTGTCGTGGGAAAGAATCAAACTCGCACTGTGGGCACCGGCATTCTCCAGGCAAACTTGCATGAGCCTTTCCAGCAAATTTTCCAGAACTATTTCACCAGAAAGTACCTGGGATGCCTTGATGACTGATCCTAGATCCAGAAGGTTGCCATAGGACAATAGATTATCGTTGGTAAGTCTTTGAAGTTCCGGTGCCGTGAGATTTCGGTTAACCAGCCTAAGCTGTTCGGACTCAGCCAGTTCTGAAAACTCCTCGTTTAGTTTTTTTACCTTGGTAATCGCACCCCAACGGCGGTAACTGGTGTTTGCGCGGTCAAAATAGTATAAGGCAAGATCCCGCTTGCCTAAATTGAGATAGAACCGGCCTGTCAACTCGTTCGCGAGACCCAGTTCCTTCAGGTACTTGTATTTTCTGGCGAATGCTATGGCTTTATCATAGTGGTCGGAAGCAGATTCCAGTTTCCCATAGAAACGAGCTCGTTCAGCTTCAATAAGGTGATAACCATGCAGCACATTTCCCGGAGCATGGTGTGACCATTTTCGTAACAAGCGCCTATTTGATCTTAAGCGGAGGCGTAGCGTGAGTTGTTCACGGTAATTCACTCTGCCCATCATCGATATGCACGCCAGGCTCTCATAGATAATAAAAAAAGGAACTGCCGGGGAAGAAATGACGGACTGAATGAACTTTCTTGCCTTGCGAGCATAGGTTAAGGCGAGTTCGGATTGTCCAAACAGAACAGCGATAAATAGTTTGGTGACATATAGATTGGCCAGACTGCTCTTGTCATCGTTGTTTTTAAAAGTGTGGTTGTTCTCCAGGGTTCGGCTGTGTTCTAAAGCGCCGCCGTATTCGTTATAAGCTGTTCCATCCAGGATCCAGGGTTTGGTATTCCGTTCCGTCAGGTTGTTGATAGTCTGCTGATAAATTGATCCGATATGGAGAATTGGTGCCTGGTTGAGCTCGCGAGCTTTTTTGTTGTGGGTAGCAAGGTTAGCCCCGAGACTATTGAGATCATGCCCCATGATAAATGCGTTAGCAGAACTGGTAATCGCGGCAATCAGCGCAAATTCTACGTCGCCGGTTTCCATGCCGATTTTGTATGCTCGTGACAAGGGCTCGAGAGAGCTTTTAAGTTCATCCTTCCAAATCATGATGAAGTTGGTAGATAGTACCAGGGACTTGCAGTGGAGTTCGTAATTGGCTGGGCTGAGGTTTTCGAGGGCAAGTTTTCCGAATCGAAAACCGAGATCTATTGTACCGAGATAGGCGATCAGAAGTGCGCCAAACATCGGGTATGCAAATGAGGTTTCGGGCGCCATGCCGTGCTTGATGGAAAGTTCCGTCATTTTTAGAATATAGAGCGGTGTCTTTTGATTACCAGACAAATATCCTGCCTGGCAGAGGGCCATGAGAATTCGCATGGCCGCAAGCTTTTCTTTGTCGGTCATCAATGCTGGCGTGAGAGCGACATGTCGCGACATCAAGATCGTTTGTGGGATGAGCTTTACGAGTATCGCCAGGCCGCCAAGTCGAATCCGGTTCGGCAGGTGAACACCCAGAGTTGCCAGGACGCTGGCCCCCAATTCAGTCGCTTCGATGAGTTGATCGGCTGCGGTGAGGCTCCTGATGGCAATTTCCTGCACGCGAGATTCGTCGAGCGCGTTTCGTGCATTGACCAGCAAGATGTCGAGAAGTAAATCGAGTTGTGTCTGGTCGCCACATAAATAGGCGGTTTCTGCGGCTTCCAGGTGCAGCTCCAGGCTGAATTCGTACTTGTCCCAAATGTCATGTCCGATGAGCACAATGGCAGTCTTGAAGTATTTGAATGCAGATTGAAATGCCGCTGCCTGCTTTGCCTTCCTGCCCGCAGACACATTGAGTTCAGCCAGTTCGTTTAGGCTGATCGATCTGTTTTCCAGAGAATCAAAACTGTTGTTGAGCTGGTCAACGATGTTGAATATGTTGGATTGACTTTTACGTGATTGCAGAAAAGCCTGCCCGATGCTGTTGTGGATTTGTCGTCGCTGTTTGTCCGTGAGGAGTGAATAGGCTGCCCTCTGAACCCGCTCGTGAGCAAACCGATAAGAAGACGGGGTCGATTGTGGTTGACTCAGTACATATCCTTCCTGCATTGCTTGAGCCAACCTGGCAAGGGTTTTAGGGTAAGAAAGTTGCGCTGCTCTCTTGAGTGTCTCAAGATCGAAAGTGGTGCCAATGCAGGCTGCTATTTTTAGTAGTTCAGCGGTTCCTGATTCCAGGTGTTGGATGTGTTCAGCGAGTATCTCGCTGACATTTTCGCTGGGAGGCTCGGATCTTATCTGGTCAATATCCCAGCTCCACTCTCGATGTTGCCGATTGAATACCAATAGGTTTCTATGGGCCAAACTATATAGAAACTCTTTAATGGCGAGAGGATTCCCACTGGTTTTTGAGTGTACGAGCATCGCTAGTTCATTCACTTCTTCTGGTGCCCTGAATATGGATTCAGATAACAGCGCCTTGATACTCTTCACGCCAAGGTTATTGAGTCTCAGAAGTTTTAGTGTGGGGTTACTCCTGGCAAGATTTGTTACAGCGATTCTTATCTCATTTGAAACTGCCAGCTCTTTGCTGCTATAGGCACCAAGCAGGAAGACGTGGGGAATCTGCAACCGAGTGAATAAGGGTTCGTAGAGATCGATTGATGCCTGATCAGTCCAATGGAGGTTGTCCAGACAGAACACGAAGGGTTTACCCTTCGCTGTGATAATCTGGACCAGTTTTGAAATGCCGGTAATCAATCGATTCTTTGTTTCGGCAGGTGAGGATTCAAACTCGATGTTGGCTGGTTCGAGAATACGACTTAGTTCAGGGATGAGACCTAGCATTGCTGTCTCATAGCCTCTCAACGCCTCCGAGATATTTTCTTTAATTTCAGGGAAGTCAGGTTGGGCCAGAAGAAGTCTTACCAGATCATTAAGAGCTTGAGTAATTGCACTATAAGGCGTGCCGGAGGGGATTGGACTGTGCCGACCGATGACGACATATCCGCCTGTCACTGCAACGTCACGTTCCAGTTCCCGGATGATTGAAGATTTCCCAACGCCTGCCTCACCGACGCAGATGATGGTTTCAGTACCTCCATTCGACGCTGACGTAAGCGCCTCTCTTAAAATGTGCAATGCTTCCTGGCGTTCTCGCAGTTGTTCTGAAAGATTCAGTTGTTCAGCGATATCGTCCAGGGCGACTTCAAAGTCAAGCTCTGGAGCCGGGTGTTTGTTCTCCCTGACCATTTCAAGGCAACGTTCAAGATCCTGATTGATGGCATAGGCACTCTGATATCGATCTTCAGGCATCTTGGACAAAAGTTTCAGGATTATCTTGGATAATGCTTTTGGAACCAGTGTGTTCCTTTCTTCGGGGGGCGTTGGTAGCCTGGTGATATGGCTATATACCAACTCAAGCGGATCGTTAGATTCAAAGGGCGCAAAACCCGTTGTCAAATGGTAAAGGGTCGCACCAAGAGAATAGAAATCTGCTCGATAGTCAATCTGTCGGTTCATGCGCCCTGTTTGCTCGGGTGCTAAATAAGCGAGTGTTCCTTCGAGTGTATTGTTGGCCTCGGTATTGAGTGAGTCTGGCGTTGAATGGAGCGCTATACCAAAGTCGATTAGTTTTAGCGCCCCGGTGTTCTTGTTGTAAATAATATTTTCTGGATTGATATCTTTATGGACGATGTGTTTGCTGTGGACTTCCATCAGCGCCATCGCGATGCTTCGAGCGATGGAGATAGCTTCCACCAGGTCTATATTTTCTTCGCTAATGGTGTCACTCAGTGAAGATCCGGCAATGTCTTGCGTCACGAGAACCGGTGACCCATTGAAATCCAACAAAGCCAATGGCGTGATGATATAGGGAGAGTCGAGTTTCCGTAGCAATTCGAACTCAGCAGTATATTGGGCCGCTCTCTCCGGAGAAACAGATTCCGGCCGGAGCTGACGCAGGATCACGGCGTCGCCCTCGATCAGGCGAACGCCAGAATATACCAGGGTCTTTGGGCTCTGATAGATGATATTCAGGTCGCTGTAACCTGGAATTGAGTTCATAGGGCCTGGCAGGTAACCGTCTTGTTCGGTAAGTTTACACCATCATGGGAATGGCTGAATCCAATTCAATCTGAAGCCTGGTCGGAGTCAATTTGGTAGGCTGAAGCGGGGTCGCAAGTTTTTAACTCACGGTCGGTGCAAATAAATAGCCAGTGCCATGTATGGTGCTGATAAACGTGATATCAGGTTCGTATTGTCTAAACTTGCGCCTCACCTGCCCCACGAGCACGTCGATATAGCGATCATCTGGATACCATTCGCGATTACGAATTTTGTTCATGAGTTGGTCCCGCGTCAGGACTTCCCCGGCGCTTTCGATAAGCGCGAGCAGCAGGTGAAATTCTCCTGCGGATAACGGTTGCTGCTCATCACCCGGGGTGACCAGTTGCCGTTTGTTCAGATCCAGGGTCCAACCTTCAAAGGTCCTCTTGAATCCCTTGTCTTTCTGTTTTTCCTGGGCGTGAACTCGCCAGAGTAAACTCTTAACCCGGGACAGCAGTTCCCGTGGATCAAACGGTTTGGTGACATAGTCATCTGCACCACTTTCAAGACCGACGATGCGATCGACCTGCTCATCTTTGCCAGTTACCAGAATGATACCGATATCGGAATGGCTTCTGAGTTCTCGCGTCAGCGTAAGTCCATCCTTTCCAGGTAGGTTAATATCGATAAGGCAAAGGGCGATATCTTCCTCCTCGATGAGCGTCTCAATGTCTGTGGCATCTTCCCGCGTAAAGACCTTGTAACCTTCTTTTTCGAAATGGGCCGCAAGCTGTGACCGGGTGATGGGCTCATCTTCGATCACCAGCAGGTTTGTCAGACAATCAGACATATAGAACTGTACTTCTCTGGGAAATGGGTGACCTAGTTATAACACAAACAAAAAGGGGTCAGGGCAATTTCCTTGGAATTTCGCCTCAGAGAAACTTATTGCTATTGGTTTCTCGATATAGCGTACTTTCCTGATACAGGTTTAACCGCAATGCCATTTTCGATAGATTTTGCTGGTTTGATTCCGTCTCGATAGCGAGTTCCTGGTAACGGATAGCCTCGTTGTAACTACCGCTGGATGCGTAAGCTGCTGCCATGATATCGAATAACGTCGAAGTACCTTCTGGCTGCATGAATCTGACCTTCCGGGCCAATGCCACTGCCATGATGCCGTCTCTTAGTTCATCAATTGGGCAGGTGGCTCGAAGCCAGGCCAGGTTTTCATAGGCTTTGATGTATTTTGGGTTCAGCTCAATCGCCTTCTCGAGATCCGAGATGGCATTCTTGTAGTCACCGAGACTGTAAAAGGCGAGTCCGCGGTTAAAGAAAGCGCTCGCGTTTTTCTTTTTCAGGAAGATGGCGTGATTGAAGTCCGTGATGGCATTGTTGAAATCACCTTGTTGACCATAGATTGCGCCTCGATTGTTATAGGCCTTTGCATACTTCGGGTTTTGTTTGATTGCAGCGCTGTAGTCGTCAAAAGCCTGATCTATCTGGTTAAGTTTTTTGTAGGTGAGACCTCTATTATAGAAGGCATCTGCATCTTCTGGGCTCAACTCGATAACCTTGTTAAAATCCTTTAGAGCGGCTTTGTAGTCTTGCTTCTTGCCATAAGCATTACCCCTGTCATTGTGGGCGACTATCAGGTTTTTCTGCTTCAACTGACCTTTTTCAATACAATTTGAATAGAGATCAATTGCCTCATCCAGGCGGTTTTCGTTCAAAGAGTAAATTGCTGAAAAACAATCACTTGTGTCTTCCGCATAGGCAAGATTTGCTGACATAATCGCTGACATGAATACGACCACTGTCATTGAGGCAACGCTTGAAATCTGCATGGCACAGCTCCCTGTTGATAGTTCCCTGTTGATAGCCCATTTTGGTAGGGGGCTGAGAAAATTATACCCCAACCGCTCAAGCGGTCTAGTGCGTTCGATGGAAGGTAGCATGACTTTGCCTACAGCGACTAACCCTGTCTTCATAGAAACAACACGATGATCGTATCCTGGCAATCCTTATCTACTGGTGCGCTGACGGGGCTGATTGAAGAGTTCGTCAGTCGGGAGGGGACGGAATATGGCGCCGTGGACGTTAACCTCCAGACGAAGGTGAAACAAATACTGGTGCAGTTGGAGAGAGGAGAGGTGTGCATCGATTTTGATATCGAAACACAGTCAGCCACGATTTTGCCAGCCACATCGTTATAGAGCCCAGTACACTGGACCGCAAAGGTCACTTTTTGTCTCTCATCGCTGGAATGTGAACATCTGCGTCATCTGGCTTACCACAGGGTCACATTCCGTTACAGTTAACATTCCGGTTACAAGAACCAGCAGCAATAGATCTTGAATTGTGCCTAAGTCATTGTAAATCAATAAATTTACACCACTACTGTGAACCATTGCACCGTTGGTCGGCGTTAACATTCCACTTATCTTCTGCTTACATGTTGTTTACACAGAAGCGCCCATTCGCCCATATAATGGCGATCGAGGTTGGAGACCGGTGGCAGTTTATTGATAGCTATCTTCATTATGATTCTCGAAAACAGTGCTAAATATCTATTTTAATTGACTTTTTTCTTGAGATGGGAATTGTAATTGGCTAACATTCTGTCAATTGTCACCAATTGGTGTCTTGAATTAGGAGTTTTTGGGCTTAACAAGTTACAACTGAGTAAAATGTTGGCCTCCTAATTGCAGACTGTGAATGGTATCTAAGTATGAAGATTGTTTTACAGAATATAAAACGGGTTGGCCCCGGTGTCAGGAGTTCGACAGCTGCAGCGAATTGTGTGGCGAGCGCATCGGGTCAATCAGTAGAAATTTTAAGAGAAAAAGAAGCGCGTATAACAGAAGTACGTACAACAGAAGTACGTATCCAGGTATTAGTAAGAGGATTGAAAAAAGTGTTGTCACTAATGGCTTTGATAATTACTCCGGCGCTCGCGCTGGCGGCACCAGAACTAAAAATCCAGATGGCTGCGGAGAAAGAGATCGTTGTCATGGAAGAAGGCAGGGAAGTCACCAGACGTGTGCCGACATTGGAGATCGAAGCCGGATCGATGTTGTTTTTCACACTTCGAATCTCCAATGAAGGTGATGAAAATGCAACCAATGTGGTTGTGGACAATCCGATCCCTGAGGAGACCATCTATGTAGAAGGGTCGGCAGGTGGAAATAACACTCGAATCCAGTTCTCTATAGACAATGGCGAGAGTTTTGCCGTCGCTGATGAGTTGGTGTATCAGTTCACCACGTTTAATGGCGAGAAACAGGAACGAAAAGCGAAACCGGAAATGTATACCAATGTTCGATGGGTTGTAGAAGATG
>CAZAZB010000053.1:0-14837 GCA_964489485.1 uncultured Pseudomonadales bacterium
AGTAGCTTTGTGCTCGGATATAAACCCAAAAAACCTAGACCATCAGTGGCGCCTCATCCGGTGCTTCATGCAATCCCGGCCGGGCCCGTTCTACAAGTGATGGGTCAATAGATTGGTAGAAGTAAACGCCATCTTTCAGCGATCGTTTAATTCTATTTCGACTCATCAGGCAATGGATGTGAGCAATACATTCACCGAGCCCCATAAACAGCGAATAATCCTTCAGTTCACGCTTGAACAAACAAGGCAATAGATCGATAGCCCTTTGAGGTTCAGCACAATTTTCTTCGATAAGCAGCATGCGATCTTCATGGTGATCAATCAGTTGTTGCAGCCGCGCCTGTACACCATAAAATGGTGCATTGTGTGCAGGCAGCACAAGGATATCGTTAGGCAGTAGCTTTTTAAATTTTTCATGGGAATCTAACCAGCCAACCATGGGGTTGGCAAAAGGTTCTGTGGGCTGTACGCTAACATTTGATGTGATTATCGGTAATATCTGATCGCCAGATATCAGCACTCGCTGTTCTTTACAGTAAAGGCAAACATGTTCAGGGGAGTGGCCGTTTCCTGTGATAATTTGCCAGTGATTGTCTCCAATTTTCAGCGTTTCTCCGTCGCTTAAGCGTATAAAGGATGAAGGGAGCGGCTTATCATCCGCTTCCGGGGCAAAGCTGCTTCGTGATGCTTTCATTTCATCAAGAAAAGCCTGGTCCATACCGGCACGAACAAAATAGTCGCTCATCTGCCACGACCCGCCGTCGCGCATCATCATGTTCATGACTCTTGCCTGATAGTATTCACCGTAGCTCATCAGTAGGGGGGCTTGCCAGAGTTCGGAGATAAACCCGGCCTGCCCAGTGTGATCCGGGTGCATGTGCGTGCAAATCACCTGATCGACAGGTTTACCCTGTAAGTGTGTGTCGAATATCTGCTGCCATAGATCCCGGGTTTCTGTGCCGCGAATACCGGTATCGACGACGGTCCAGCCATCTTCTCCTTCAAGCAAGTAGAGGTTGATGTGGTTTAGTGACATGGGCAAAGGCATCTGAAGCCAATAAATGCCTGCTGCGACTTCCATCAGCATGCCTGGATCAGGTGAATGGTGGTGAGGAAAAACGAGCTGGTCGAATGGTTCGGTCATGTTATGAGCAGTTTCTTGTGGGAAATAGAAAAAGGGGGAGATCATACACCAGCCTTGGCAAGATGGCTGTAATCTCCCGTTCGTCGTCAATTCCCCGCCAATGACCCTTTGTAAAGAATTGTATAGTTTGAACTGATGCAAACTGCTTTTGTGATGCAGCGCACGGTTCAGACAAGAAATGAAGAAACCCGTAGTGGCAATACATTTTACGTGCTAATTATAGTTCTCAGGGTCATCAATAGGATTGGAAAACACCACCATGACATCGATATTACAGCAGGAAGCTAAGGTAATCGATCTGCCCCAGGTTGCAAGAAAGAGAACCCTGGGCATCGTAAAAGAATTAAAAGGGAATATTGATACTAAACTCAGCCATCTATTCGATGGATTGGGTGAAAACATTGCGGATGCATTGTTTGAAGAAATGTGGGGCCTCGATGAGCAGGATGCACTTGAACATCATTTCAATGTGATGCGCGCCCTGAAGCTGCAATCGACCCTGTATAGAACTGAGTTTAACCGACTGATGAAAGAAGTCTGGTTGATCTTCCTGAATAGGCGTGAAGAACCCGTTCTTAAACAACCTCGCGGCATCGCCGAAACGCTTATTACAACCTATCGCTCGAAGACTGAGAATCATTACAAGGTGCTTATTCGCGAGATAAGGTTGCGTTTATCCAGATTGGTCAATCGAGAACTGGATGATTTCCCATTGCGCCCGGAAGTATTCTATCTATGCTTCTGGCAGGCGCTGGAACAACTGGATCTCCGATATGATGAGCGAGTGATGCTCATACCGCTCTTCCAGAGGTTTGTGATGGATCGATATGGTCAGGTACTCGCGGCTGCAAATCAGACGTTGATAGATCACGCAATTGAGGTGATGCCGGAGCCTGTTAAGCACTGAGTGCCAGGCGTATGAGTGCCAGGAATAGACATCAGTCGTTAATCTGCGTGTCTAACCAATATGAATCTCCTCTCCTTTTCACATAACCTGCTGTGGGTGTCGCGAAGTGAGTGCCTATCATCAGTGTCTTTTCGTCGGCATACTTGTTTAGCAATTCTATTCTGGTATCCCTGGCTTCATCCTGATCATAGTCTGCGCTACTTGACCATTGTACCTTCTCGATCTGGCAGGGGTGGTGAATACAGTCTCCGGTAATCAGCGCATGTTCTCCTTCTGATTCGATGTGAACACTGACATGTCCAGGGGTGTGGCCCGGCGTTGCTTCCAGGTAGATTTCCTCTGTTAGTCTGTGGTCCATATCAACAAGATCAACCAGACCTGCATCGAATACCGGGCTTATGGAATCCGCCATAAGGCCGATATTAGACGGTTCAGCGCCCTCACCATTCCAGTAGTCAAACTCTTTCCTGCCCATCAGGTATCTGGCATTGGGAAAGGTGGGTACCCATTTCCCATCGACGAGCATGGTATTCCAGCCCACATGGTCCACATGCAAGTGGGTACACATCACAGTGTCTATATCGTCACGGGCATATCCCGCTGCCTGCAGGTCTTCTAAAAATGGCAATTGCAAATTGTTCCAGTTGGGTATGTCCCTTTCTTTGTCATTGCCGATACAGGTGTCAACGACAATCTTTTGTGAGCCGGTTTCTATGACAAGTGCGTGAATGCTCATAATGAGATTTCCGGTCTCGTCTGCAAAGTGTGGCGTGAGCCAGGACATTTCCTTGACCGCTTCACGGGTCGCTTGTGGAAGGATGAAACGAGTACCACCGGTGACTTCCATTTCGATGACTCTGGTCACTTTTACATTGCCGATTTGCCACTGGTTCATGATCGCCTCTTTCTTGTGGGATGAGTGATGGGATTGATTAGGGGTTTGTTGATCACCCTGGGATGTGCACCCAATGTACAAAATCATCTGCTGGATTGCTATTCTAAATGTTGAACACGAATGTTTTGCGCCTGCCTGTTTAACATGGCGCTACCTAATTTAACTCTACTCAATATAGCGTTAAACCGGTACTCTAGGGGTAGTCACGGTAAGGAAAAAGCATGTTTGAGTTACCCCGGAAGGCGGTCGAGGTTAGAGATCAGGTTGAGGCATTTTTTAACGAACACCTACTGCCGAATCATCAGACCTGGCAGGAACAAGCAGCAAGCGGACAGTCGGTACCAGAAATTGAAAAAAGCTTGAGCGAAAAGGCCAGAGCACTAGGCCTGTGGAATATGGCCTTACCGCGCCTCGCCGATGATGAGCCGGGTCTTAGGCTATCGAACCTGGAATTTACCGGTGTCGCAGAGGTGCTTGGTCGCCTGCAATGGGCATCACGGGTTTTTAACTGCCATGCGCCTGATGTGCCGAATATGGAATTATTGCAGTTGTTCGCAAACGAGGCGCAGAAGGAGACCTGGTTACAACCGCTTCTTGCCGGTGAAATCGGATCTTCCTTTGCCATGACCGAACCGGATGTTGCCTCCTCTGATCCCGTTAATCTTGAGACTTCAATCGTCCCGGATGGTGATGAATTTATTATCAATGGGCGTAAATGGTTCTCATCCAATGCTTCCCATGAAAAATGTAAATTGATTGTGCTTGTTGGCGTAACAGATCCTGATGCAAAAAAATCCAGACGGCAATCCCTGGTTTTGGTGCCGAGAGATAGCGATGGAATCGAATTGATTCGTAACTTGCCGGTATTCGACCATCATTCTGCCAGTAACACACACCCTGAAATGGTGTTCAAGGATGTTCGTGTGCCTGTCGCCAACCTGTTAGGAGAACAAGGTGCGGGTTTTGCCATTGGTCAGGCAAGGCTGGGTCCTGCAAGACTGCATCACTGCATGCGTGCCATTGGCGAATGTGAAGTGCTGATTAGCCTGATGGTGAAAAGGTCTGCCGAGCGCACAACATTTGGCAAGCGTATTGACGAATATAGCTCGACCCAGGAAGCCATCAGCCTGTCCAGAATTGAGCTTGATCAGTGCCGGCTTCTTGTTCAAAGGGCGGCGCACCTTCTGGACACTGTTGGTAACAAAATGGCGAGGAAGCAAATTTCGATGATCAAGGTCGCCGTTGCAAGGGCATACCAGTCTATCGCGGACAGAACGATTCAACTTTATGGCGCCAGAGGTGTGACCAATGATACACCCGCCGCCAGAGCCTTTGGGCGAGCACGGGCGTTTCGTATTTATGATGGTCCGGATGAAGTGCACCTGCAAACGATTGCCCGGCTGGAAAGTGGTGAGCAGGATATGTCGCTATTGAATTACTATTTATCGAATTAGCGAGTGCCTGTCCGGATTCAAATATCGAAGCGGTTAGTGCCTTCATAAACGACTGTTTCATATACCTATCATATTAATTGTGTTTCTTGTATTGGCTAGGAATACGACTTTACGGACAGGCACTGGCTAACACTGCACTGGCAACAGGATGATTTAGAAAAAGGTGGGGAAGAATGGACGACTATTCAGATTATGATGCGATTGGATTGGCAGAGCTTATTGCCGCAAAAAAGGTGAGTGCAAGGGAAGTGACAGATGCTGCTATTGCACGGGCGGAGGATGTCAATGGTTCGCTTAATGCCATTGTGACACCCATGTATGATCAGGCCCGGGCAGTTGCGGATCAAAGCCCAGCAGGACCACTGGCGGGTGTACCTTTTCTCATCAAAGATCTCAATATGGTCAAGGATGTTCGTTGTAGCATGGGTAGCCGTCTCTGGCAGGACTTTGTACCAGACCATGATTCGGAGATTGTCAGGCGCTATCGTCAGGCAGGCCTCGTGCTAATGGGGAAAACAAACACACCTGAAGTTGGGCTCGCGGCGACCACTGAATCAACTTTTCTTGGACCCTGCCGGAATCCCTGGAATATAGATAGAACAACCGGCGGTTCAAGCGGTGGTGCTGCGGCGGCCGTCGCATCAGGCATAGTGCCTGTTGCTCATGCCACAGATGGCGGCGGGTCTATTAGAATTCCCGCTTCCTGTTGCGGATTGGTCGGGTTGAAACCGACACGCGCCAGAACGCCCATGGGACCCGACGTCGGAGAGGGTTGGGGAACAATGGCAACCGGGCACGTGGTGTCCCGAACGGTAAGGGATAGTGCCGTCTTTTTGGATGCCACCCATGGCCCTGCGCAGGGAGATCCCTATCATCCACCTTATTTTTCAGGTTCCTACCTGACTGAACATCGCGGGCAACCGGGCAAGCTAAGGGTTCTTGTTGACATGACGCCGAATTCAGACGGATCTGTTCACGAAGAATGCGTTAGAGGTGTCAACAAAACAGTTCAGTTGTTGGAAAGTCTTGGGCATCAGGTTGAAGAGGTTGACTTTGAGCTGGATAGAGAGCTTTTTGGTACAGCAACCTATGTGCTGGTTGCCTCGAATGTGGCTAATACCGTTTACTCACGTTGTAAGGCGCTGGGTATTGAAGATCCCGGACCTGATCATCTTGAAGCCAATACACTGGGTTCTGCACATCTCGGCAGAGAATTCACCGGCGAGGATTATGCCAAAGCCATCAGTGTCATTCAGGCCGTCGGTCGTCAGGTAGAACATCAATTTGAGAAGGTCGATCTCATTCTTAGTCCGACCTTGTTGCAGCCACCGGTACCGCTTGGATTTATGGATACCGATGGTACAGATCAGGCGTTGTATGGTGAACGCATCAATCAATTCTGGGGATTTACCCATTTGTACAATGCAACGGGAAATCCGTCGATTAGTCTGCCGCTACACTGGAGCGATGATAACCTGCCGGTTGGCATGCAGTTCACCGCCTCGTTTGGAAACGAACTATTGTTATTGCAGCTCGCCAACCAGCTGGAGCAGGCGCAACCCTGGCGCGACCGAAAACCAGACGGATTTTCCGCCGAGTCTTAGCAGGGATTTTTCAGCACGCTGCCGGGAAAGTTTTCTTTTACCAGCCGGCAGATTCTTCCTGAACAAGATCCACGGCTTCAGCCAGGCTCTCGGTACGTTCTTTCCAATCCTTGCCGCCGGTGCTCAGTCGCATTGTCGTGACACCCGCATCCCGATAAGCACGGAGTCTCTCCCGTATCATCTCCCTGGTGCCAATCAGGTTGGTCTTGAGCACCATTTCGTCCGGGACCTCGCGAATGGCCTCTTCTTTTTTGCCCTCAACCCATAGGCTTTGTACCTTAACGGCTGCTTCTTCATAACCAGCCCGTTTGAAAGCATCATTATAGAAGTTTGTTTTGGCTGATCCCATTCCACCGAGTGTAAATGCCATGGCGGGTCGCCGTGCGTCAATGAGGCGTTCAACGTCGTCACTGACTTCAAAGCTTCCACCGACTTGTATATCAAGGTCTTGCAGGCTTCTACCGGACTTCGCCAGACCTTTCTTTAAAGGTTCAAGAAAAACATCTGCATGTTCTGGAATAAAGGAGGTTCCGAGCCAACCATCCGCGAGTTCACCCGTCATTTCAAGAGACTTTGGCCCTAGTGTCGCAAGGTATATAGGTAAATCCGGTCGGGGAGGCTGGGAAAGTCTAATGGGTTTTCCTTCGCCGCCAGGGCGAGGCAGCAAGTAATGTTTACCCTCATATTGCATCCGTTCGCTATTAAGCCCCATGCGGATAATCTCAACACATTCGCGAAGACGCCCCAACGGATGTGCGAAGGCTGCACCATGTAGTCCTTCAACTACCTGCGGCCCACTGACGCCCAGGCCGAGAACAAAACGATTGTTTGAAACAGTGGCCATGCTCTGGGTTGTCATGGCGATCATGGAAGGCACTCGTGAGCTAATCTGAATGATGCCAGTACCCAATGTAATATTCGTGGTTTTAGCCGCCATATAGGCCAGTGGCACGATTGCGTCCATCCCCCAGGCTTCCGCAGACCAGAGATGGTTGACACCCATCTTGTCTGCTTCGACAGCATAGTCGACCAGTTGATCCCAGTCTTCACCATTGTAGTATGCACTACCGATACCAATTGCCGTTTTCATATTGAGCCTTTTTCCAATAGTTGATTAATTTCTTCTTCCACATCCACCAGCTTGTCCTTGCCGAAGAATATCTCGGCACCCACGTAAAAAGTTGGTGAGCCAAAAGAGCCCATGTCGACGGATCGTTCCGTGTTGGTGATGAGTTCTTTCTTAACAGCCGGGTCTTGCATTCCCTGAGTAATATCGTCAGCGGGGAGATCTGATGTCAGGAATGCTGCGTGAATAATGTCTGCCTCATCCATTTTTTTCGGTTCGCTCCACATATGACGATAGACCTCGTCAATGTAGCGAGCGTAGTAATCCTGGCCTCTGGCATAAACTGCTCCTCGCATAATTTGTAGCGTATTCACCGGGAAGAAGGGGTTCTGGTGATAGTCGGATATCTGATGCTTTTTAAGGAACCTCGCTGTTTCGACTCCCTGATAAGCACCCTTGTTCTTGATACCGGCCATAGTGACAGCGGGGGAGGCATTCCCGGTTGCCTTGAATACGCCGCCGATCAAGACGGGAATGTACTCGAACTTCACACCCGTTCTCTTTTCGATATCGGGAATGATCAAGTGACTCAGGTAGGCATTTGGGCTACCGAAGTCGAAATGGAACGCTACTTTGGGTTTGTCATTCATTTTGTGACCGGATGTATTGTTGATAGTGGATAGTGGATCGTCGTATTGTCTGCTTGCAACGGATAAAGACCGATAGTACACGTTTCTTCAGGATGTCGGCTACCTTGTGGTACTTGTTACGGGTACTTGTTACGGGTACTTGTTACGGGTACTTGTTACGGATACAGGGTACGTGATACAGGGTGGCGAGTAGCTGGACGATGGCAGGTATGAAGGAGATCGCACTTCGTTAGGCCTCCTTCATCTGGGATAGGGGAGAGCTCAACCTTGTGGTCATGTCAAATATAGTATACACCGCATTGGTGTTCAATCAGGTGCTGGGGAAATATTTAGTTATGAAGTGGAAGGGGGTAGTTTCTAGTATCGGGATACTATTGGCCTGTATTTAGAGACTTTTTTTACAAGACCTTTTATACAAGACCGCTTTCGCAAAAAACGCTTATATAAAAACGCTTACATAAAAACGCTTGCACAAAAAAAGAGACCCCGCCGAAGCAGGGTCTCGTTATTAGGATGCTGGTCAGCTAATCTTAGACGAATCTACTATTCTCTGGCCTATCTCCTTCCAAACCCGAAGGTCTGGTTGAGTCTCCAACCAGAACTCGTATCGAAATACTTGCTCTGGTCTTCTGACTCGTGCGATCTTGATCCTGGTTTCTTTTCACTTCTCACTCAAACCAAAGTTTAACCTCGAGCTTGACTTCGTCGTGACTTTCTTCCTATCTCTCCATCACATTGGTTGCTTCCATCATCCAAACGTCTCTGGCGACTTGTTCAACCATGGTCCTCGAACCGTTATTTTACGACGCCTTGCTACGTCTACCATTACCCGGGTCGATCGCCTCGAATAATGTACCAGATATCCGGTCTCTGCTTCACTTCGAAAAGTTTCACAGTGCTCTCGAAAGAGCTGCCGGTAACCCTTAAGCCGCCTTTGCCTCAGCGACCCCGACCTGGCATAGGTCTTTCGGTCTAGACTTGGCTGGTGTTCCCCGTTTCCGGTTAACGTGCTTCGCCTATCCGTTGAGAAGTAATTTACCACAGCAAGTCTTAATGGCTAGTGAAACGTTTGCATTCTGCGGTGGATAAGTTGGGGATAAGTATCGGCTATCTGTAGATAAGTTAGTAACAGTTGGTGGATAACTTTTTTTGATATCTTGTAATAGACAATAAAACATCCTAACCCTTTGAATAATAAAGAAATAAATGGCGGTGAATTTCATTCATATAGACTCTCGGATACAGGTGTTTGTCAATCTTCACCTTTGGATGTCTAACGCTGTGATTGCCAAGTACATCTGTTTAGGATGATTGTTGCTAACGATAGGATAGAGGGATATTAGAGGTGTGTGGGTTAAGGTATACGGTATCGTTATGATATTAATTGTTGATTCAATACGGCGGCATATGTGTGTTGTTAGGGAAGTTCCGATTTATATTGGAAAGGTACTATAGATTAGGCGCCTCGCAACTAGAACTTTTCCATCCCTTCCTGACGTACTGTGTCCGGAAAGTCACGATAGAGTGCGAAACTAACGCTGGCTACTTTGGCGTTAACCGCGTGATGAAAACCTTCGACAGGGTCAGATCGTGAAGCAACCTGTGAGAATGCCTCGTCGAGTTGTGCCAGGTTCTTGAATTCCAACATGATGTGAAACTCCCCAATGCCTGGTAGGCCAAGGCCGAGCTTTCTTCGCATGATTCGAAAGCTGGTCAGTCGACCCTCATCAACCAGTGAGTTAAGGTAGGTATTAGCCGCATGGGTAAATTCGAGATCATGAGTACCTTGCTTAAGGTCGCACCAGATGTGATAGATGTCCACAGTGTTTTCCGTAAATAGTAATGCTTGTGAATTGATTAAATCATGATTGATTGCAATGATGGAATCTTAATGACAGGCACCCCGACGATGCCAAAATTGGAGTTTAGTAACGAATGACGACAATGGATGAACTACTGGCGCTGCGAGGTTTGGCTGCGCCATCAGAAAAGATCAATCGATCAGGGAATGACCCAGTGCTTGCCACGCGGTTTGCGCTTGGTGAAACGACAGCCGACATTTTTCTGGCAGTTGGTGTGGCAGTCAATGATCTCTGGGAAATGCGCTCCGGAGAAAGGCAGGACCTGGACATCAGGGTTGAACACGCGGCGGCGGCCTTGCGTAGCTATATGTATCTCGCGGTGAATGACGATGCATTGAAAGCCGAGTTTATGCAGCAGGTGAGTCGCCAGGGAATTTCAACACCGCACCGAACGAAAGATGGGCGATATTTATTGCCGCACATGGGGCTGCCCCATCTGGCAGAGAAGATATTAAAAATTTTGGGTTGTCACTATGAGCTGGAATCTGTCGTTGCCGCAGTGGCGAAATGGGATGCGCTCGAATTAGAGAATGCCATCGCGGATGTCGGTGCCTGCGGGGCGATGGTGCGCAGCGAATCAGATTGGTTAGCGCACGAACAGGGTAAGGCGTTAAGCAGAAAACCGGTTATCGAGATTATCAAAATTGCAGACAGTGATCCTGAACCTTTATTCTCGGCTCCTCGACCATTGTCTGGCATCAAGGTATTGGATCTGACCCGGATTCTGGCGGGACCAACCTGTGCACGAACCCTCGCAGAACACGGCGCTGATGTTCTTATGGTGACAGCAGAGCATCTTCCACAGACGCGATATTTTGTTGCCGATACCAGCCACGGTAAGCGGACGACTTTTCTTGACATCAACAAACCGGATGAGAAAGACAAGCTTGTTGAATTGATCTCTCAGGCAGATGTTTTTTCTCAGGGCTATCGCCCCGGTGTGATGGCAAGACATGGGCTTTCACCAGAAGACGTTGCCGAGATCAGACCGGGCATTATTTATACATCGATGAATTGTTATGGATTCGAAGGGCCATTTTCAGATCGTGCTGGCTGGGAACAATTGGCGCAAACAGTCACAGGAATCGCCGCGGAACAGGGAAAAGAGAAGCCAATGCTACTGCCCGCTGCTGCCTGTGATTACACCACAGGATATCTTGCTGCTTATGGGACATTGCTTGCCATGGGGCTTCGTGCAAGGGAGGGTGGTTCATATCATGTAAAGGCTTCCCTTTGCCAGTCGGCGATGTTGATTCAACGTCAACGAAGAACCCGAAGTGAAGACGATAGCGGTGAACCAGGATTTGTTGACGAGGTGAGACTCACCAGCCAAACGCCCTATGGCGAGATGAAGCACCTGGGCCCAATATTGAAAATGTCCTCCACGCCTGCACACTGGGAACGACCATCGTCCCCGCTCGGAAGCCATAGTCCAACGTGGCTTTAAACGAGATTCCCGTTAAGTGAAAAACAACCAACCATTAACGACTTGAAGTATTACCACCTATGCCAGAGCAGATTTCAGAAGCACTAAAAACAGTCCGCCAGGAAGCGATTAATTTCCTTTCAGATGTCATAGGACCGCTAGAAGAAACGATAGAGGAAACGTTAGAAGGTGACGCCTCCATTCCTTCTGGCGTATCAAAAAAGGTGCACGATGCATCTCGCCAGGCAGGTTTTTTCTTCAAGACGCAGCCCGTAGAATATGGAGGCAATCCAGCCGGTACCCTGGAGCTGACGATGCTTCGCGAGCTCTGGGCAGCGAGTAACTTACGATTGGCAACCCACATATTTGGACCCGGTCCGGGTGTTCTGCATTCAGCAGAAGGTGATCTTAAAGAGAGGTATCTTGATCCCGTCATGCGCGGCGAGAAACGTGGCGCATTCGGTTTTACCGAGCCTGATACCGCCGAGAGACCCACCTGGGGTCGGTTGGCAGACGACGTGATCATCGTTACGGGGCAGAAATCTTATGTCACCGGCGGTGCCACTGCTGATTTTATCTCGATATTGGTTAATGTCGAGAATGCAGATGGAAGTAAGGCTGGCACGGCAATGATCGTTATCGACAGGGAGGCAGCCGGCGTCACGATTGAAAACGAGTTTACTTCCATGGAGGGTGGCGGGCATGTATCCATGAAATTTGATCAAGTAAAAGTACCCAGGACTCAGCTGATTGGTAAATTAGGGGAGGGCATGCCGAGAGCACTGGGTAATATTGGCAATGTCAGAATGATGATATCTGCCCAGGCAACGGGCATGTGCATGTGGGCACTTGATTTTGTCGAGCAACACTTACTGTCGCCTCATCGCAGTGGAACGCCGCTGGGTGATCGCGAGGGTGTTCGTATGCGATATGCTGATATGCGAATTGAAACCTATGTCGCGCGAAGTGCGCTATATAGAACGGCACGTCTTGCAGAAACAGGCGATAATATTGTCAATGAAACCATCGCCACCAAGGTTTTCTGTACTGAAACCGCCGGTCGTGTGATTGATATGGCCGTTCAGTTGGTCGGTGGGCAAGCGCTTGTGGTAGGACACCCGCTAGAGCGCCTCTATCGTCAGGTTAGATCACTGCGCCTTGTTGAAGGTGCAAGCGATCTTCTGAGAATCAACCTGGTTAAGGGCAAGCTCGAACTTAAAAAGGGTCGAGTGTAGTTCTTTTCTGTTGTCGGATCTCAGGGACGATAGCTGAACGCTGTAGACCCGGGGCGTAGTGACCGATAGGCCAGTGTTGCCCAGTGGCAAAGTTTCGGCCTGGTGTCCCGCGGGTCGATTATCTCTTCGATTTCAAAAAATTCAGCTGATCGGAATGGCGATCTAACCCGATTTAGCCGTTCCTTGATATCAGCAAGGTGTTGATCGAAGTCTTCCGCCTCCGCCAGTTCTGCTTTGTAGGCAACTTCTATTCCTCCCTCTATGGGCAGTGAGCCCCAGTCGCCGGATGGCCAGGCGAACTTAAAATGATGACTGCCGGGTTTGCTGTTGGCCGCCCCGGCGACGCCGAACGCCTTGCGAATGACGACGCTACAAAATGGTACGGTTGCCTGCCCCAATGCGGCGAGAGCCGCAGAACCAAACCGGATCGTGGCATCTTCTTCTGACTGTTTTCCAATCAAGAAGCCGGGGCAGTCGACCAGATGAATGAGTGGCAGATGGAATGTCGATGCCAGATCACAGTGGCGAATCAGCTTCCTGGATGAATCGGCTGTCCAGGCACCACCGTAGATTCGTGGGTCTTCTGCGAAGATTGCAACGGGAATACCATCCAGGCGAGCAAATCCAGTGATAACAGACTTGCCCCACTTCTTACCTATTTCGAAAAATGAATCTTTGTCGAATATGGCGTCGATAACCGGGCGCATCTTGTAGACTTTCCGTGCCTCGCGAGGTACAACCTCAAGGAGCATCTCTTCTCTCCGGTCTACGGAGTCATTGCAAGCTGTCCTTTCTGGGAGTTCATCGACGTTGCCTGGTAGATAGGAAAGAAACCGCTTTGCCATTTCAAATGCTTCTTCTTCTGAAGATGCCTCATCGTCGATGGCGCCATTTCGTGTGTGTATCTTGCTTGAACCGAGTTCCTCTTTACTGACATCGCCAAGGCTTGCCCAATCCACCAGGGCAGGGCCAGCGATCATCATTTGCGCGGAATCTTTTACGATGACTGAGTAGTGTGAAGTCGTCACCCGTGCAGCGCCGATACCAGCGACGGAGCCGAGTGCGAGAGACACTGAAGGGGCGACCCCTAGATGTTCTACAATGGTTTCCCATCCTCTTAATTGTGGAATGTAAGTCCTGCCAGCAGTTTCTATTGTTTTAACAGATCCGCCGCCACCCATTCCGTCAACCAATCGGATATGTGGTAAACGCAACTCACAAGCGAGCCCTTCTGCCATAGAACGTTTGCCTGCAATGGATGCATCTGCAGAACCACCGCGAACAGTGAAATCATCGCCAGAGATCATCACTGGACTGCCATTTATTTCGGCCGTACCGAAAACATAGTTGGAAGGTGTAAAGTGGAGGAGCTTGCCATCGTCGTCATACTCAGAGACACCCGCTAGCTTTCCAATCTCATGAAAAGTATTAACATCCACCATTTTTTCGAGCCGTTCCAGAATGGTGTACTTGCCGAATTCATGTTGCCGGGCGACCTTGTCTGGCCCGCCTAGTTCGTTGGCCAGACTATTCCGATGATGTAATTCTTTGACTTCTTCTTCCCAACCCATGAAACCCCCGATTTGTACTGTGACGACAAGAGTATATTGATTGGTGTGGCGAGGGAATGTCTGATTAACCGCTTCACTATATTCGGTCTATCCCTTGATCATATTGCATGGCGACCACAAGGTTTCCTTCGGTATCGGTAAACTTGAAGAGTGAGCCAACACCCGGAATCGAACACTTATCCAGAACGATACTACCGCCATTGGCAATAACCCTTTCCATGGTGGCATCCAGTGATTCAACGCTGATAGTACATTCGAAACCTCTGATGGGTTCATCTTGTGGGTCAATGACCCTTTCCTGTAGCGCGCCCCTGATGCCGGGGTTGTCGTCGTTACCGGTTCTAATCTGGTAAAAGTTTGGCGGCCCGTAAGGATTAAACTTCCAATCAAAAACCTCCGTGTAAAACTGCCGCGTTCGTTCGACATCGTCGCTGTGAATAGCAAAATGAGCGAGGTTGTTCATTTGTTTCTCCAGGGTGGTTGTGGATGACCTATTCTGGCATTTGCATCAATTGATTTCTTTTGTTTTTGAGACAAAGTATGTCAAATAGGGGACTGTTTTAAACAGAGGTTCCCTAGGTTCAACTTGTAAGTGCAAGAGGTTGAAGTGCCGCCGGTCAATATGGCGCAACGATGGATTTCGTTCTGTTAAACTGGAACAATATTGCCCAGTTCAAGAACTCAACCGGGGGAATAGTCAATAAAAGCCTGTGATTGGTATTTGTAATTGGTATTTGTAATTGGTAACTGTGATAAACAAGAGAACCTGGCGATTTAGTCGAAATATTTTGACACTGGCTGTGTTACAGCTCGTGTTGACTGCCTGTGGTGGCGGGGGTGGAGGATCTGGCCCAACAACGCCGACACCATCAGGCAATGTGGGCACTGGTGGCCCAACAGGTGGTTCTGTTAGTAGTTTCGTTCCCGGTCAGTTTCTTTCCTCTGCGAATTTTCGTGCATCCTGCCAGTCACCGCGAACGGGAATCAATCCTGGCACCGGTGGAGGCTATCCGGACCAGTTAG